>DATMOE010000139.1:0-12595 GCA_035568435.1 Herbaspirillum sp.
CGGCAACGCGCGGAGCGCTTGCTGGCGCGTCTGCAGCCTGATTTCGATGCGGCGGCAGCGGCGCCCGTTGCCGGCCGCGTTTCTGTTTTATTGCCATATGCGGTATTTGCCAGCTTCGGCACCGGTGACGATGAGGCGCAGCAAGGCGTATTTGCGATGCTGGAAGCGCAAAGCCATCAGGATTGGGAATGCATCGCCGTCCACGATGGCAGTCAATTGCAAATGCACGGGCTTACGGTAGCGCTGCAGAAACTGACGACGCCGTGGAAAATTCAATTGTTGGAATCGGATGCCATCAATCTGGCGGAAAGTCTGAATGCCGCCGCCCGCAACGCCGACGGCGCCTTTTTGTTGGCATTGGACCGCCCATTACAGTTACAGGCCGGACAACTGGAACAAGCCGTCGCGTTGCTGCAGCAACAGCCGGCGTTGGATATTGCCGCTTTTGTCCATCCGTCGGAAACGGATTTTTTTCAAAAGGCAGAACTACCGACGGCGCCGTTTATGTCCGTCAATCGCATTACCGGCTGCGCGATATTTCGTCAAAAAATCTGGGAGGCGGCGTCCCGCTTCAACCCGGTATTCGACGGCTCCGATATTTTGTGGGATTTCTGGATACATGCAATCAAGCGCGGTGCGCGCGTGGCAGCACTGCCGGATGCCGGGACCGCGCCGGTTTCTGCCGCGCCGGCCTCGCCGATGACGCTGGCATTGCTGGCATTCGCAAATGCCGGCTGTGTGACGATCGATCGTTTGACTGAAGCGATGCAATTCATCATCGCGGAAATGCCTGGATGGCGTGCCGCCAACCAGGTCCTGCTGGATCGCTGCTGCGGTTATACCACCGCGATCGCGCTCGGTTATCTGGTGCGCGGCAATGAAGCAGCGCCGGCGAAACCGGCGGCGCTGCATCCGCCGGCACCGGTCGGCGAGCAATACGTCCGATGGATACTGGCGCGCCGTTTGCCGGCAGCACAGAGAGCCGCCTTCATCGAAGCAACGCGGCAATGGCCGCAACGCCCGCGGCTGGTTGCCGTCGTATTGGATCTGCATGACGATCGTCCAATGCTGTTGCGGACGCTGCGCAGTCTACAGGCGCAGGTCTACGCGCCGGAGCGGATTGTCGTCCTTTCGCCGGGACACAGCGCGCCGGACGACGCGCGGATCCAATGGCTGGTGTTGCAGGACGCGTGGGCCGATGCCCTGAACCGTGCGCTGCCGAAAATTGCATGCGACTGGTTTTATTTGCTGCATGCGGGCGATTCGCTGGAACCGGACGCATTGCTGATGCTGGCCGACACGGTGCATCTCTATCCAGACCTGGCCTACGTTTATACCGACGAAGACACGATGGATGGCAACGGCAGCGTGGCCGATCCAGTCTGTAAGCCGGCCATCAATCTCGATCTATTGCGTTGCATGCCATATGTCGGCCGCTCGGCTGCGTTGTCTCACGCAGCCTTTGTGGCGCTGGGCGGTTTTTCTCCCGGGATGGGCGATATTGCACCGGTTGATTTTTTGTTTCGCGTGATTGAAGAACTGAATTTCGGTGCAATTGCGCATCTGAATCAGGTGCTTTGCCATGCCGGGCTGCCGTTCGCCAATTGGCGTGCGCGGGAAGATGTCGTAGCACACATGCAGCAAGCGATCGCCGGCCATCTGGTCCGGCTCGGAATCGATGCGGAAGTGATGCCGCAAGCCGGCGGACTGCAACGCGTTAGCTATCGTCATGCAGCACGTCCGCCGGTATCGATTCTGATCCGGGCCGACGGTGCGTTGGCGGACCTGCAACGCTGTGTGCAGAATGTCTTGAGCAAGACTGCCTATGCGGATTTTGAATTGCTGATTCTTGCTGCCGATGAAAGCTGCCGCGATGCGGTGCGCATCAATCTCTGGCTGCAGAAATCGCTGGCCGGCGAAGCGCGGGTGCGGCTGTTGCCCGCCGCCGGTTTGCAGCGTGCGGGCGCATTGAATCAGGCGGTGCAACAGGCGAGCGGCGAATATCTGGTGTTTCTGGGTCATGCCGCTGCGGTATTGCAAACAGAATGGCTGGATCTGCTGCTGAACCACGCACAGCGGGGGGAAGTCGGCATGGTTGGCGTCAAGCTGATCGATCGTCACAAGCGCATCGCGCACGCCGGTGCGGTGGCGGGCCTGGATGGTGCGGTTGGCGCCGTGTTTGTCGGCGAGCCGTTCGACAGCCCGGCCTATCAAGGACGGCTGCAGGCAGATCAGAATTACGCGATGCTCAGTGGCGACTGCATGATGGTGCGCCGGGCGGCGTTCGATGGTGTTGGCGGCTTCGATGAGCGTTACGGAAATTTCGAATTGGCATCGGCCGATTTATGCTTGCGCATCAGGCAAGCCGGTTACATAGCCGTATGGACGCCTCACGCGGTGTTATTGCGGGAAGACAATGCGCTTATATCCGGCCTGCAGCACGTCGGCCGTGACGCCGAGCGCAATATGTTTTACCGGAGATGGTGGCAAATTGTCGCTAACGATCCTGGGTATAACGTCAATTTATCGGTGCATGGCAAAGGCTTTGCCATCGAGCCCGCAATTGCGTTGATCAGTAACACGGTAATGGCGCTGCGGCGGCCCAGGATTTTAGTGTTGTCGAATGTGCCGGACCCGGCGGCGGCGCCGGAGCTGTCGCCTTACCTGGCGTTGGAGCGTGCGGCGCTGGCTGAGGTGACGGTAGCGGCGGAGTTGCCGCCGCTGTCCGATCTGGCCCGGATGGAACTCGATAGCGTGGTATTGCATGGGGCGCTGGATGCGGCGCGCATGTCGGTGTTGCGGCTGTTGCGCAGCGCTACGCCGCTGCGCCTGGTTCATGCGCCGTCGGAGGCGCCCGATGCACTGCAAGCCGCGCTGCTGCGGGCAACCCCGGATTACGCCGACCGTGTGGTCGTCGGCAATCCGGCGCTGGCAGCGATCTATAGCAGCTTTCAAGTAAGCGTCACCGTGCTTGATACCTATGCACCGGTAGTCGATACGGCAGTTGCCGGCGTTGCAGACAATCGCCGGCTTGCGGCAGCACCCGGCGCACGTATCCGTGTCGGTTTCGACGGCGATGCAGATGCTGCAACGTTGGCCAGAATGGCGCAACTTTTCGCGCAGATCGGCGATGCGGTCACACTGGTGGTCTGGGCGTATTGCTATCCTTTGGCGTTGCAACCGTATATTGCCGAGTTTCATCAGATCAGTTCGTTTGGGCAAGCCGCGGAGGGTTTGTCGCCATCGTCGTTGAATCTGGATCTTGCAGTGGTGCCGGATCAAGATGACAGCGTGCGACGGCTGTTGCGTGTGATGTCGTTCGGTGCTGCGGCCATACCGGTAATCGGTATGGCAGGAGCGATCGGCGATCTTCCGATACGCAGCGTGGAATGGGATATCGCGCAGTGGGTTGCGGCGATACGCGAGTATGTTGCGCAGCCGGCCTTGCTGGTTGAATGCGGCGCACTGTTGCAGCGTGCCGTGCTGGCCAGGAATGCATTAAACAGCGAGCGTCTTTCGCGCTTGCGCGATGCGTTGGTTTAATTTCAGCTTTATATAAAGCGACTTATGAATATTGCTCTTCACGCCCAATACCTCCACGCTCTCACGCAATTGCGGGATCCGCAGCGCCGCACATGGATCATTTTGAATCCCGGTTCGGTCGCAGATACCGCAATCATGTGCGCTTTGGTTGACGCATTCGTCAAGCGGCACGGTGATGCCGTTACGATGGTGGTGCCTCCGGAACAAGTGCCGATTACCCAGATGTTTTCGCATCCATCGATGCGGGTAGTGCCGGCTTTGCGCGACTATATGCACCACCTGATCCATCAGCATATCGATTTGCATCGCTTTGAAATCGATATGCCGCTTTGCGCCGCGCCCGACTATCTTGGCGATGGCCGTATCGCTGCGACGAAATACCTGTTTAAATTTCCAGGGCGCGGCGGCCTCAGCATCCCCGATATGTATCGCTATCTCATGCATTTGCCGTGGAATGCCCCGCTGCAGCGGCCGCAAATTTCGCAGGAGTGGGAGCAGGAAGCGTTGCAACTGGCCGACGGCGCGGGTATCGAAATTGGCAATTCCGTGGTGTTGTATCCGTGGGTCAACAGTGAGCTACCGCAATTTCCAGACAGTTTCTGGGAAACGCTTGCGTCTCAATTATCGCTGAACGGCCGTCGTGTCTTTACCCGCATAACGTCAGGTAAATTGCAGCCGATTGCAGGCACCGCGGCTATTAATTTTCCTTTGCATCTTGAGTTGCCGTTAACAAAATTGGCGGGCAGGATTATCGGTACGGTACATAGCATGCACCATTTGCATCTGTTAGGAGGTGATTTCCGTCAGATGACGCTGCTGATGCCAATCGCCAGCGACTTCCGCGATCTTGAAGTAAGGGGGCGCAAGTCCAGCCCGACCGATTATATGAGCCAATTCATGTATCCGGAGTTGTGTCTGGGCCGCCCCTTCACGGAGTTTGCAGTGCCCTACGATGGATCAGATGCCGACCTCGGAAACTTGGCCGTTGCGATTGCCAACGAGTCTTTCGACGATCCTAGTTGTTTCAAGCGTATGGCCAGCCATGGCCAATTATTCACTGAGGAAAATGCGGATTGGTTGAGTAAGCTCATCCAGCCTATGGCTTCCTGATAAATACATTTGATTGGAATCGCAATGAGCTCGCTTAGAAGATTTTTTGACACATTCGGCTACGTAGTCGTCCGAAATGTTTTCGATAAAAGTTTGATCCCGGGCTTAATCGATACTTATGACGAGGTAGTTACAAAGCACTTCGGCATGAGCAAAGAGGAATTTTATGCGCAACCGACACCGGCGCCGGTTATCTCCGGTGTGGAGAAATCCCAAACCTTGCTATCTTTTTTGCAGGACTCCAGAATATTGCCGGTAGTCGATGAACTGATTGGCGATGACGCCGTTTATTGGGGATCAGAGCTCTCTACGTTTAAATCGCCATCGCAATTTCATCGGAATAATTTAGGAGACTATAGATTTCTGAAGGTGGGCGTCTATCTGCAGGATACAACAGCCGAAGACGGCGGCCAGTTCAGCTGTATTCCGGGCTCTCACATTTACGGCGATACGTTTTCCAATTTTTGCTCTACCGGGCTCAGATGGCCGAAAGGCGCCGGTTATGAGGAGGATACATTCAGGGGTGAGTTTGATTTTAATAGACCGGTCGAAGGCAATCAGATTCCTGCTGTGAATATAGATCTAGCTGCTGGCGACATCATTTTTTTCGATCAACGTCTCGTACACCGCGTACCTGCCAGCAATCGGCTGCGCAGGCTGATATCAATCGTCTTCTTTGAGGGGGAAAAGGCGTTCAACGCCAGGCCACGGGCAAATCGGGAATTCTTCGGGCTGACCTATAGCGAAACGCTGGTAGCAATGAAAATTGCGCTTTATCTGATTGACGCCTACCTTTCCGACCGGTATGGCCCACTGAATTATGTTGAAAATCTTCATGAGTTTCAGATCGATAAACTCAGAAAGTACTTGATAACCCATACCGGAGAACAATTCAAAGATGTCAAAGATAACGTACTTGGTAATTCTTATGACGTGGCATGCCGCTATGTTTTCAAAGCGCCTTCGCCTAGATAAATAACAAGAAAGAAGCGGGAAACGTATGGTTGATCAAAAGGGATTTATATTGTGCGCGCCATGGCAGGCGATGGGTCATTCGAATGGCATTTTATCCCTGATCCAGTTGGCGCAAGCCATACGGGCGCGCGGCCGCAAAGTCTACTTCTGCGCCACCGATGCCTGGCCGCGCGAAGATAACGTGATTCGCGCCGATCTGCGGATCGCCAAATTCGAAGATCCCACACTTCAAACGTATTGCAATTTGATGCGGAAGATACAGACGCTATATTCCATCGATTTTGTGTCGGATTTTTCGGAAGAATGGATTAACCGCAATTATGTTATTTACCCGGAAACGATGCTCGGCAATACGCTTGACGCCAAATATGTTATCCGATATTTCGGTAACAAGGATGGGATCCTGAAAGGCGAAAAGATCAAGATGCATGCGACCGATTTTGTGCTTTCGCATTCGAAGGTTATTTACTCCGGTGCGCATCATGTGCTTTTTTTTGCCAAGGTCAATCCTCTGTTTCATAGCCGCGATGCGCAACCTGCGAGCGCGCGGACACTCGATTTGACCTATGTCGGGAAAGGCAATTTGTACGGCGAGGTAGTCAATCTGGACAATACCGTCGGTCTGGGACGCACATGGCCGGAGACTAAGGATCAGTTAGCCACGTTATTGCGCAGTTGCCGTTTTTTCTATACATGGGATTCCTGGACGCAAATGAACGTGGAGGCGCTTTATTGTGGGGCGATCCCGGTTTTTCTTCGCAAAATGCCATGGACCGACGCTGAAATCGATGGTACCGAGTTGGGCGTACTTCCGCGCTTGGCCAGCGACGCCGCATTAGGGCCGGATTTTTTTGAAGAATTCGAGTTTGCGCGCAAAGGTTTCGTTGAGCGGGTAGAGCGCGTGATGAGGAATTGGGATGCGGGGGTAGACGATTTTATCTACAAAGTTGATCGGCATTTTGGTGCTTTGCGGAGGTAATAAAATGAATGACGAACATACCCTTCAATTCAATAAGATTCTAGAAAAACTCCGGCATCCGGAGAAGCGCACCTGGATCATTCTTAATCCAACCTCTATCGGCGACACGGCGCTTATGTGTGCATTTGCCAAAGCTTTCGTTGAAACACATGGTTATGGCATCACCATGGTCGTGCCTGAAGACCATATTCCCATCACTCAGATGTATCCCGGCCGCTTTGAGCAGGTTCTGGTAGCCGACAGGGAAACCATGCACCAGATGATGAACGCCTATCTTCCGACGCATCAGTTTGCGCTCGACATGCCGTTCTGCGGCCATCCCTACGATCTGGGCGACGGCCGCGCTGACGAACTGGGATACCTGTTTAAATTTCCCGGCCGCGGCGGGCTGAGCTTCGTCGATATTTTTCGCCATGTGCTCAGATTGCCGTGGGACGCGCAGATAGAGCGGCCGAAGATTCCGGAAGAGTGGGCTAGGGAAGCCAACGAGTTTGCCATCAGTGCCAGCATGGAATATCACAATTCGGTTATCTTGTTTCCCGCCAATAGTTCGCCGATAGCACAGTTTCCGGATATTTTGTGGAGTACGCTGGTGGCGCGGCTTAAGGCCAATGGCTACAAGGTGTTCTGCAACATGAAAGGCGGTAATTTCCGGCCGCAAACCATGCCGATCGCCGGCGCCATTCCAATTGAGATACCGGTACATTTGTCACTGCCACTGGTAAGCATTGCCGGCAGAACGATCAGCGGTTCTAATGGCATGCAATTCTTGCAAATGCTAGGCGGCCGTTTTGAAAATATGACGGTCATGTTTCCGGTAAGCAGTCAGTTCGGCGATTTTGAAATGAACGGCCGCATCTATTCGCCGACCAATCCGATTTCGCAATACATGTGTCCAGAGCTTTGTGTCGATGTATCGTTTGCGGAATATGCGGTGCCGCACGATGGCGCCGAGGCCGAGTTGATACAGATTGCGACGGCGGTTGCCGACCTGTCGGAAAACGATCCATATTGTTTTTGCCGCATGGTCGGCAACGGTTCCTATATCGACGAAAACGCCGATTGGCTGAGGCCTTTGGTTGAACCGCTGGCGGTCGAAAATTAGGGTCTGTTGCGAAATTAAGAGCCTGACGCCCTTAATTTCGCAATCTCTAAGGCTTGACCAGATAGGCAGCAGGCGCATTAGTCCAGTTGAATGTTTTCAATTGGAGTTGCGGCTTGTCTGCTATGAACTCATCGACCGCCTTGGTTTCGCCCGGCCAGTCCGGGATGCCGTACTCATCGAAAATGACCACGCCGCCTCGCGCCACACGCGGCCATAATTGTTCCAGCGCGACTTTTGTCGGCCGGTACAAATCGCAATCGAAGTGGACCAATGAAAAGCGCACGCCCGGATTGTTGTCGCAAAAGGTCACGACCGATTCTTCGATATTGCCGATCTCAAGCTTGATCCGGGGTTTCCAGGGAATGAAGCGATCACTGTCGAAAATCCCGATCGCTTCGACCAGTTCCTGATAGTAATCGTGCGGCGAAAATCCGCCCTGCACCTTTTGCGCTTCGAGCACGTCTGCGCCGTCCTCCGGCAACAGTTCGGTAAATCCCTTCCAGTTGTCGAAGCCGTAAACGGTTTTGGTGCGATCGCCGATGCAATAGGACTCCAGAAGATTGGCCCAGGTCATCAGTCCGAGGCCGCGAAAGACGCCCAGCTCGACAATATCACCCGGTACGTCCAATGACATTTTAAATAGTTCGACATGCGCCAGGAAACGTTTGAGCGACTGCCGCCGCGCCAGCACGGGGAACAGTTTGACTGCGTCCAGCGGGTCGATACTGTGTTTTGCAAGATGCTGTTTGAGTGCTTCTTCCACATCGGCGTCCGATCCGGTCTTCTTGAATCCATCGAATTTTGTCATTTGGCGCTTCCCTTTTTATTGCACTGAAGTTTTTGGTTCGAATATGCGTGTAGTTTGTAAATCGAGATAATGTTTCAACGATGAACCCTGTTCGCCGAAAATCCTGAAATCGATCGAGATTCGCGTCCGATCGGATGTGTTGGGGGCGGAGCCGTGAATGATATTCGGATTAAGCAATAACACGTCGCGGGCTTTGATTTTTATATGTTTCGGCGAGTAATTTTGTGTTTCGACAGGATTGCGCCAGTAGCTGTTTTGCGAATCGGGTGCATCCATGACATGACTTTTTCCGCTGCCTTCGTAGACAATCACGCCGCCGCACTCGTCGGTAATATCGACCAGCGGCACCCACATTGTCATGAAGGCATTCATGTGTCCGTTGTAGCTGGCGTCTTGATGCGGCGGCACGCCCGCATGATTGTTTTGCGCCAATACGAAACGCGCGGTCGGCGGCATGTGCATGAAAATACGTTCGCTATTGAGGCATGCACGCAGAATATCAAGGGCGCCGGCCGACAATGGTATTTGCCAGAGTTTGTCGGATAAGCGAACCGCGAGAGGGAAGTGTCCTGTCAATGTATCTCTGGTCGTTTTGCTCAAGGCCGATAATGCACTTGCACCGCGATGGCCGGCGGCAATTTGGCCGGCAATATCGACCAATTCCATCGTCGAGCCGCATTGCAATTCTTGTTGCGCTGCGTCCACCGCATCGCCGGTTTGCCGCAACAGGAAAGTATAAATGTCATCGATGATGGTTTGCGGAATCAGATTTTCGACTACCGCATAGCCGTGTTCGATAAAAAATGCATTCACCCGGGCCGGATCGACATGTAGGTTTTCCATGATTAATTATCCTTTCTTGTGCAAACCAGATTACGGCCGTCCGCCGAAAGACGGCGGGTTTCGTAACCGAATTGTTGCAGAAATTCGGTTACGCCGGTATTCGTATCGTGATCTTCCACGATCAATACAGGATGGTCGCGCCGGATCAGTTCGGACATGCCTTTACACACTGCCAGTTCAAAACCTTCGACATCGACCTTGATCAGCGCGATCCGGTGGGGTAAGCCGAGCGCATCGATACGCAACCCCATTTTGCTTTCGCGCATTTGATTCGCCGGTTTCAGGATGCTGGTTCTGGTATTGGTATCGAAGATATATGCCGTGTTCAGGGGGGCGAAATCGGGTGAGATGTCAATCAGGTCAGACTGTTCGGCGGCTGCGGCATTGAGCAGCGTAACGTTGCGGTACTGGCCCTTTTCGACAAAATGCGTCAGCAGATCGAAGACCCGCGTCAACGGTTCGAACGCGATGACATGGCCGGAAGGTCCGACCAGTGCCGACATCTTCAGCGTGTAGCGGCCAACATTGGCGCCCACGTCAATGCACCAGTCGCCGGGTTTGAGCCAGTCGGCCAGACGTTCCCATTCGATCTCGGCGCTTTTGAAATCGCCGGCCCGGATCTGCCGAAAAAAATACAGTTTGGATATCGCGCGCTGGGCACGGTCTGGCAGCATCCGAACGATGATTCGGAAGATCTTTGTATTGAGCGGCATCGGTGTTGCCGCGGATGCCGGTGCAGGTGGCGCTAAGTCGCTCATGTCGTTCTTTCGACAACTTCATTGGATAAATGATTGGCTTTGGCGTAAGTGGCCGGCGTGCCGATGTCGATCAACGGCGCGCTTGTTTCATAGGCATAAATACGGCCCAGCAGCGTGGGGACGATCTGCGTGCTGAAGTCGCTGATGCCGGCCCCGCAGCGGCGCAGATCCGCCAGCAGTTCCGCGCCGAGTATATACACCGCGCCGTTGGCCAGATTGCCGTTCGGCCGTTCCTGCTTTTCCTCAAAATCGATCACAACGCTATTTCCGTCCAGGGTAACGATGCCGCACGAAGCCGGATTATCGGTGCGAAATGTCATCATGCTCATCAGGCAATGGGCCGGACGCCGCCGATGGGCGTCGATAAACGCGCTGAAGTCGGCTAGGCAATAATTGTCGGCGTGGATCAGCAGGCCGTCGGCGCCGTCGAAAAAATTCAGATGCGCAATCAGCGTGGCCGCCGTGCCCAGCAGCACCGGCTCGTAGGCTAGCGTGGCTTGCGCGCGATAGGGACTAGCCGCCAGATAAGCGTCCACCTGCTCGCTCTTGTAATGGGTATTGATCAGAAACGGCCCGCAGCCGGCCGCACTCAGATGGCGCAGCCAGATATCGAGTAACGGACGGCCTTTGATCGGCACCAGGCATTTCGGGATGGTGTCGGTCAGCGGCCGCAGCCGGGTACCGAATCCGGCCGCTAGCAGCAGCGCTTTCATTAGCCCATTTCCTGTAACAATTGCAGCAATTCCTTGGCGCGGATCGGGGTGTTGCCGACGCGGCCGACCTGCACTGCCGCGGCCAGCGAGCCGAGGTAGGCGGCTTCCCAGATATTGCCGCCGCAGGCCAGTGTCATCGCGCTGGCGATCAGCAGGCTGTCGCCGGCGCCGGCGACGTCGCGCGGTGCGGTATTGAGGGCGCCAAGCCGATCTGTCAGCCAGTCGCAGCCCGGTTCATTGACCGGATGCACCAATAAACCTTCCTCGCCCAGTTTCAGCAAAATATTGCGGGCGCCGGATTGTTGCCGGACTTGTTCGGCCAGGATGACCAGGCCGTCCTGATGATTGCGGGTGCTGACACGCGCTTCATGTTCGGTCGGCGTGAGCAGATCCATATCGCGGAAACGGCTGATATCGCCGATCTGCGAAGAAGATTGACTGTCTGCGGCCAACATCACGCCGTGACTGCGGGCCAATGCGGCAATCCGGTCGACCAACGGTTGCGGCAGGCAGCCGTAGTTGAAGTCGGAGAACACCAGCAGATCGGTGTCGCCGATGATTGTTTCCAGCCGTTCCAATAGCGTATTTTGCAGGGCGATCGGAATGGCGGCCTGATGCAGGTAACTGACGCGCAACAGGGTTTTTCCTTTACTGCGAAAGCGCTGTTTGCGTGTCGTGGGGCGAATTTCATCGATCACCAGATCGGCGACCACGCCGCTGTCTGCCAGTCGCTCCATCGCAAATTGCCTGGCGTCGTCGGCGCCGGTCACCGATACGAAGCGCACCGATGCGCCGAGTCCGGCCGCATGCGCGGCGACAATGCCCGCGCCGCCGATGAAGCGTGTGGTGTCGATGGGCGTGACCACGATGGTCGGATCTTCCTGCGACATGCCCAGCGGCTGGCAAGTGATGTATTCATCGATGATCAGATCGCCGATGATGCAGACCCGCAGCTTGGCGAACTGGCGCAGCATCGCGGCAGCCTTGGCCGAATCGATATCGTGGCGATCGAGATAATCTTTCGGCGCGATAATCGAGCGTGGGTCCGATTCGTAAAATGCGCGGCGGATCAGATCGACCGATGAAAACAGCGTCTCCCCGGAACTGAACAGCAATTTTCCGCCGTATGCCTCGACCACCGCCAGTTCCGCATTGAAATGCGGTTCATGTTCCTTGCCTTTGACCACTACGTCGGGCTGCAGACGGGCAATCGTTTCGGCCACCGGACTATCGATCAGAAACGCTTCGTCGACCCAGATAGTGCTTTGAATGCCTTCCAGCCGCAGTTGCTCCGGCACATGCGCCGCATTGCCGGCGATACGGTCGCTTTCGACTGCGACGATCAGGCGATCGCCGCATTCTTTTGCAAAGCGCAACAACCGCACATGCCCTGGATGCAAGACGTTGAAGTGGCCCGACACGAGAACGATTTTAGGTTTCACGGTAAAGGTAGTCATCCGGTGATTGCAGAACGCTGCAAGATAAAAGTAATTTCGACACTGACGCGGCAGGTCGCGCCGGCGTTAGGCGCGCCGCCGTGCAATAATTTTTCGTTGAACAGGATGGCCTGGCCCGGGGCGGCGGCAATCAGTTGCGGGGCATAGTCGCCCAAGGCTTCATCCAGCGCCGGTCTGGCGTAACCGTCGGCCCCGGTGGTATGCGCGACCCGCCATTGTTTGCGATGCGAACCGGGCACCACATACAGGCCGTTCAATCCGGGTTCGGTAATGATGGCTAGCCACATTTTGACGCTGACCCGAT
>DATMOE010000140.1:0-2992 GCA_035568435.1 Herbaspirillum sp.
GGGCGCTGGTCGCCTCATCCAACAACAGGATGGGCGCATCCTTGAGCATCACCCGCGCGAGCGCGATGCGCTGCCGTTGTCCGCCGGACAGTTTGACGCCGCGTTCGCCGACATGCGCGTCATAACCTTTGCGGCCCAGCATGTCGGCCAGCGATGCAATAAAAACATCGGCTTCTGCGCGTGCAGCCGCGGCAAACATCTCGCGCTCGCTGGCGTCGGGGCGGCCGTACAGAATATTGTCGCGCACCGAACGGTGCAGCAGTGACGTATCCTGCGTGACCATGCCGACCTGTGCGCGCAAGCTCTCCTGCGTGACGTGGGCAATATCCTGATCGTCGATCAGCACGCGTCCCTGCTCCACATCGTAAAAGCGCAACAGCAGATTGGTGATGGTCGATTTGCCGGCGCCAGAGCGGCCGACCAGCCCGATTTTTTCGCCTGGGCGGATTGTCAGTGATAAATGATCGATCACCGGACGCTTGCCGCCATAGGCAAAATGGACATCTTCAAAACGGATTTCCCCACGCGTTACAACTAACGGCCGCGCATCCTTGCGATCGCGCACTTCATGCGCTTTCGATAGCGTATTAATGCCATCCTGCACGGTGCCGATATGCTCGAACAACGCAGCCATTTCCCACATCGCCCAATGCGAAATACCGTTCAGGCGCAAGGCCATCGCCGTTGCCGCCGCCACCGCACCGACGCCCAATGCGCCTTGCGCCCATAGCAGCAAGGCGACGCCGGCGGTGCTGACGATCAACAGCATGCCCAATAGATGATTGACTATTTCGAAACCGCTGACCAGGCGCATCTGCGTGTACACCGTCTGCAAAAAGCCCTGCATCGCGGTGCGCGCATAATCGGCCTCGCGGCCGGCATGCGAGAACAGTTTGACCGTTGCAATATTGGTATAAGCATCCGTGATGCGGCCGGTCATCAGCGAGCGCGCGCCGGCTTGCGATTGCGCGGTTTTGCTGAGTCGCGGCACGAAGTAAATCAAGGCCGCAATGTAAGCGGCGATCCAGCTGAAAAACGGCAGCAGCATCCACGCATCGAAGGTGCCCACCACGGCCACCATGGTCACGATATAGACGGTGACGAACACCAGAATGTCGCCGACGATCATATACATATCGCGTACCGCCAGTGCGGTCTGCATGACCTTGGCGGCAATCCGTCCGGCAAATTCATCCTGATAAAAACCCATACTTTGATTGAGCATCAGACGATGGAAATTCCAGCGCAGCATCATCGGGAAATTACCGGCCAGCACCTGGTGCTTGAAGATGGTTTGCAAACCTACCAGCGCAACGCTGCCAAGCACGATGAGCGCCAGCAACAGCAAAGCGCTACGGTGCTGCGTCCATAACAATCCCGGATGCGCTTGTCCCAGCACATCGATAATGCGGCCCATTGCCGCAAACAGCAGCGCTTCGAACGCACCGATCAAGGTGGTGAACAGTGTCATGACGGCAATATATTTGCGCACGCCTTTGGCGCAGCTCCAGACAAACGCCAATAAGGTCGGCGGTGGCGGTTTCACGATTGCATCGGGGAACGGATATAACAATTTTTCAAACAGGCGAAACATGAGAACTCCAAATCGGGGGTGGCGCGGGCTGATCTTTATGCCCGGTCTAGGTATTCTTTTTTTGCATAACTGGATGAGAATGATTATGCAACAATCGAGATTCTGGCTTATTAACCGCATTTAACGTGTAACGGAAACGAACATTATGATTGATGATGATCCATTGGTTTATTTGAATGGCGCAATAACACCGATTTCGCAAGCCATGGTGCCGGTGCTCGATCGCGGTTTTATTTTCGGCGACGGTATTTACGACGTGATCCCGGTCTACGACGGCAAGCCATTCCGGGGCCGTGAACATCTGGCGCGTTTATTTCGCAGCATGGCCAGCATCGGTATCGCAAATCCGCATAACGAGGCCGGCTGGAACGAACTGGTCAACAGCGTCATTGCCGCCAACGGCACGCACGATCAAATTGTGTATATCCAGGTCACGCGCGGTGTTGACAAACGCGGGCATGCGTTTCCTGCCGAGGTAAAGCCGACGGTGTTTATTATGAGCAATCCCTTGGCGTTGCCGAATGCGCAAGCGCGCACCAATGGTGTGGCTTGCGTCACGTTGGAGGATCAGCGCTGGCTGCGCTGCGACATCAAATCCACATCATTGCTGGGCAATGTGCTGGCCGCCCAGCATGCAGCGGAACATCACGTCACCGAAGCGATTCAATTCCGCGATGGCTATCTGAGCGAGGCTTCGTCGTCCAATGTCTGGATCGTCAAAGACGGCAAACTGATGGCGCCGCCGAAGGACAATTTGATTCTGGAAGGCATCCGTTACGGTTTGATCGAAGAACTATGCGCGCGCAGTGAAATCGATTTCACTGCGCGCAAAATCACGCGCGAAGAAGTCTTCCATGCGGATGAAATCATGTTGTCTTCGGCCTCCAAGGAAATCCTGCCGGTGGTGATGCTCGATGACAAAATGATCGGCAGCGGCAAGCCCGGTCCGATCTATGCCAGCCTGTATGAGGCTTATCAGAAGGCCAAGCGTGTATAGCTGAGGCAACCATATAAGGCGGGCAGGGCGTAAAATAACGACGCTTAAATAGTGGCGCTTAGTGACATTTAATTGCGCTACGCCATTAAGCAAATTCCCGTTACTCCAGGATGCCCGCCATGTCTAATACGCCCTTATTTCCCGAAATTCCCCCGGAACAAAGCCTGATCGAATATCCCAGCGATTTTCCGATCAAGATCATGGGGCCGATGCATGACGATTTCGAGCGCGTCATCATTGATCTGGTGCTGCGGCACGATCCGAGCTTTCACGTCGGCAAGCTGGAAAAACGTCCGTCTGCCAAGGGTAATTATCTAGGCCTGACCGTGACGATTCTGGCGGTCAATCGCGAGCAATTGGATAATTTATATCGCGAATTGTCTACGCATCCGATGGTCAAG
>DATMOE010000141.1:0-4345 GCA_035568435.1 Herbaspirillum sp.
CGGATCTCATTGCGCGCATAAAGCGCTCTCGAACGCTGCACGCCGGCGGCCAGCGATGACGCGCTGACCACTTGCCGCGCCGATTCGGCAACATCGAAACCGCTCACCAGTTCGTTATGCCATTTGCCGATATCGGCCGTATAACGCAGCCGCGGCGAAAACCGCGTGGTACGGTTGCGCGTTGCGTAATCGCTGATGCCGAAGCTGCCGACCGTATGCGCATAATAGGTTTTATCGCGTTGCGACAATTGCGCCGCAAGTTCGAACGCGCCCATGCGCTGCTCTGCGGACAACACGGCGCGCGTCATGCCCGTAGCGCCGTAATCGTCCGGCGTGAAACTGCTGCGCGGATTATCCAAATATTGCGCCATCGTCAACGCACCCGCAGTACGGTAAAACTGATCCAAGCGATCGATGCGCAGACCGATGCGGCGGCTGTCATCGGCCCATTGCAAACCGCCGCTGACATTTTCCTGACGCAAGCGATTGTTGTCGCGATAATTATCGGTTTCGCGGCGATCGAGATTGGTATCCAGCGACCAGCCTTGCTGCTCGCGCACCAGCGCAACCCGCAAACCCCGTTGCCCAAAGGAACCGGCGTCAGCCACCACCGTGCCACGCGATCGGCTGCCTTCGCTCCCTTCCTGATGCTGCGCCCGTCGGGTAATAATCTGAATCGTGCCGGCCGTCGCACCTTCGCCGTACAACACACTGCTGCCGCCGCGGACGATCTCGATCCGTTCCACCGTTTCGATTGGAATACTTGACAATAACGCAACACTTGCATCGTTTTCAGACAAGCGCAACCCATCGATCAGAATCACCATATTGCGCTCGGCGTTGGCGCCGAAGCCGCGCAAATCGAGCGAAAAATCCGAAGTGCCGTAACTGTTCTGACGACCGGCCACGCCGGCGATGTTTCGAATCGCCTGATTAATATTATCTGCCCCTGATTCCCGGATCTGTTCAGCGCTGATCACGATTGCACCCACCGGCGCACGATCGGCACTCTCGGCAAAGCGCGAGGCCGAGACCAACACCGGCGTCAACATCAAGACTTGCTCGGGTGCAATCGGGGATGGCGTTTGCGCCCCACAACTACCGGCCGCGAGCAGCAGCAATTGCAAGCCAAAGGAAGAAAGACTGAATGAAACTGCACGCCCAGCACGGCAAAGACGGCGCAAGGCAATCAACATCTGTTTCCTGAATTCGGCAAAAGCGGCGTATTCTACGCGTCTTGACGCCTGCGCAGACTGTCAAACCCGCCGCCAATATTGCTGGACAGACGCTAAACGCGTGCGTCTGTCTAACAAGACCCGAAATTCGTGCCTCCTTTAGCGATACAAGCGCTCCGCGGTTGTTTACAATGCCGAACAAGAATATGCAATGATCTTCAAGAATTTAAAATCCTGTCGTTATATATAGAGACCGGATTTAACGGGAAACGCAGTAATTAGGGAGAGTACGAAACCATGAGTGACGCCGATCTGGACTTAGAAGCCTTGTTTGACGAAATTTCCGCCGACACCCAAGCGGCATCGGCCGCAGCCAGTTATGCTCCCGCACCGGCTGTTGCGGCAACTACAGCCGAGGCACCCGAGGCACCCGTTGCGGTTACCGGCGCCGCCGAAGCTGCCGAAGATCAATCGGACAAGCCCATGTATGCCCGTCTGGGCGGCATTGTCCGCATGCTGCACGATTCGATGCGCGAACTCGGCTACGACCGTTCTTTACAGGAAGTCGCCTCGCAGATCGGCGACGCCCAGGGACGTCTGGAATTCGTCGCCACGCTAACCGAGCAAGCCGCCAACAAAGTACTCAACGCCATCGATCTCGGTATGCCGGCGCAGGACGTACTGGCCGGCAAAGCAAAAAATATCGGCGGTCGCTGGGATCAATTATTCAGCGGCAAGCTCAGCATCGAAGAATTCAAAACGCTGGCGGGCGATTCGCGCGCCTTCGCCACCACCGTCATCGATTCGGCCGAAACCGAAAAAGGCCGCATGCTTGAAATCATGATGGCGCAGGATTTTCAGGACATCACCGGCCAGTTGATCAAGAAAATCGTCGGCATCACCGCCATCGCCGAGCGCGAACTGGCGCAATTGCTGCGCGACAATGCGCCGCCGGAACTCCTCAGCAATGTCGAAGCAAAAGAAAAACCCGTTGAATTGATGGCCGGCCCGGCAGCCGACGGCAGTGCGCTGGTTCAGAACGACGTGGACGACTTACTTGATAGTCTGGGGTTCTGATGGATGAGGAAATGCTCAGAGACTTCGTTGTCGAAGCCCTGGAACTAGCCACCAATGTCGAAGACCATCTGCTGACGCTGGAACGCCACCCGGACGACAAAGATGTTTTAAATGCCGTGTTTCGCGCCTTTCACACGATCAAAGGCGGCGCCGGTTTCGTCAACTTGCCGGCCATGGTAGCGGCCTGCCATCTGACCGAAAATCTGTTCGACGCATTACGCACGGGCGCCGCGCCGGTCACGCCGATCGCGATCGAGGCGGCTTTGCAGGCCAGCGGTTTCGTGGCCGATCAGTTGACCGAGTTATCCAACGGCGCCGATCCGGCCAGTCTGGCGGCAATGCCGAAAGACCTGGAAGATATTCTGACCCATGCCATCAAGGGCGACGGCGACGGTAGCGCACCGGCGCGCGCGCCCGCGCCAATCGTGTCGGCAATCTCCACCGCATTAATCCCGCCGCCAGAGCCCGCCGCCATGACAGGCAGCAGCGTTAATACGGACGGCGAACTCGATTGGGAAGCGTTATATCGCGCTGTGACGCCGCAAACCGAGGCCGCAATCGGCGCTGCAATAACAACGCCCGCAACAACTGACGCAACGGCCCCATCGCCAGTATCTGCGGCTGCCAATAGCCCCGCAGAGGCTGCCGAGGGCGCCCCACCGCCGTTTGTCGAGCGTCGCAAAACACCTGCCGCCGGCTCCGCCAAGGACGAAACCATCCGGGTCGATGCCGTCAAACTGGATGCATTGCTGGAAGTTGCCGGCGAATCCGTGCAGGCAGCCAATCAGGCTGCGGTATTGCTGGAAAAACTGCAACAGTTCAAATTCGAAGGTTCCGCTGCCTCGTTGATGACAACGCTGGCCGAGACCCTCAATCGCGCCGCCCGTTATTCAACCGAACTGCAACGCGCCACCCTCTCGACCCGCATGCAGCCGGTCGGCCGTCTGTTCCAGAAATTCCCGCGTCTGGTACGGGAACTGGCCAAGGATCTGGGCAAGGATGTCGAATTGTCGATCGCCGGCGCCGAGACCGAGGTCGATCGGGTCGTCGTCGACAGCCTCTACGACCCGCTGGTGCACATGTTGCGTAATTCGCTCGACCATGGCATCGAAAATGCGGAAGATCGGATTGCCGCCGGCAAGACCGCCAAATCGACCATTTCGCTCAAGGCCTGGCAGGAAGCCAGCAGCGTCATGATTGAAATCTTCGATGATGGCAAAGGCATGGACCCCGCCATGCTGCGCAAAAAAGCGATCAGCAAGGGATTGATCGGCGAAAACGAGGCGCAATCAATCGACGAGGCCTTGCAATTGGTCTTTTTGCCGGGCTTTTCGACCAAGGAAGTCGCCAACAGCGTTTCCGGGCGCGGAGTTGGCATGGACGTGGTGAAAACCGCCGTGGAAAAACACCGTGGCTCCATCCGTATCGATTCGACCATGGGTAAAGGCACGCGCTTCTCGATCCGCCTGCCGATTGAACTATCGATCATTCCGACCATGCTGGTACGCACCGCCGGCGCCGCGCTGGCGCTGCCGATGGCGTTGGTGCAACGGGTCGTGGAATTGCCGGAATCGTTCTCCGAAGTCGGCGGCGCGCCGGTTCTGCGCGATCAAGGTCGTCCGCTGCCGGTGCTTTCGCTGGCCGGCGTATTGGGTTATGGCTACACGCCGGGCGCAGAACGGGTCGGCATCGTCATGGCAGTGCCGCAACCGTACATCCTCAGCGTTGAAGCGGTGGAAGGTACTGCCGATCTGGTGATCAAGCCATTGACTGCGATTCACACAAACGGCGTCACCGGTACGGCGCGTTCGGCTGAGGGCGAGCTGGTGCTGGTTGTGGGCTTGTCGTTCTTGTTGGAAGGATGCCGCGCGCAAATTGCGGCATAAAAAAGCGCAGCAAACGATCGATCAAAGAAAAACGGCAGTATGCAGAGTTCAAGCTCTGCATACTGCCGTTTTTTTTGGGGAGATTTCTGATTATTTAAGACGGCAACTCAGCATCCAAAAATGCTCCGAACGCGAAACGCGGATTTCGCGTGCATGTGCCGCAAAACGTTTGCGCAATGCGCTATCGGTCGGAAAATTCTTGAGCAC
>DATMOE010000142.1:0-6503 GCA_035568435.1 Herbaspirillum sp.
AATTGATGCAATTGGGACAGCCCAAAACGCTCCGCATGTTCGATCACCATGAGCGATGCGTTCGGCACATCGACGCCGACTTCGATGACGGTGGTCGCCACCAGCAAATGCGTTTCGCCGCGCACGAACGCATTCATCACATCTTGTTTTTCCTGTTGTTTCAGACGACCGTGCACCAAGCCGACGCGCAAGTCCGGCAGGGCGGCAACCAGCATCGCGTGGGTATCGACGGCGGTCTGCAGTTGCAGCGCTTCGGATTCTTCGATCAGCGGGCAGACCCAATAGGCTTGCCGTCCCTCCAGCGCCGCCGCATGGACACGATCGATGACTTCATCGCGCCGGTTTTGATCGATGCTGCGCGTCACGATGGGGGTACGGCCCGGCGGTAATTCGTCGATGGCTGAAATCTCCAGATCGGCGTAATAAGTCATTGCCAGCGTGCGCGGAATCGGCGTGGCCGACATCATCAATTGATGCGGCTGGGTGGCTGTATTGGCGGCATCGATATTGCCTTCGGCGGCTTGCGCCTTATTGCGCAGCGCCAGGCGCTGGCCGACGCCGAAACGGTGTTGCTCATCCACGATCACCAGGCCGAGCTTGGCAAATTGCACACTGTCCTGGATCAGCGCATGGGTGCCGATCACCAGTTGCGCCTGACCGGACGCAATGCGCTCTTGCGCTGCGGTTTTCTCTTTCTTTTTCAGGCTGCCGGTCAGCCAGGCGACATCGATGCCGAGCGGTTCCATCCAGGCGCCGATTTTACGGAAATGCTGATCGGCCAGGATTTCGGTCGGCGCCATCAGCACGGCTTGAAAGCCGCTATCGATCGCTTGCGCCGCAGCTAGCGCGGCAATCACCGTTTTGCCGCTGCCGACGTCGCCTTGCAGCAGGCGCTGCATGGGAAACGATTGCAGCAGGTCGGCGCGAATTTCAGCCAAGACGCGCTGCTGCGCGCCGGTCAGCTTGAACGGCAATTGCGCCAGAAATCTCTGCGACAGCGCGCCCACAATCGGTAACGCGCTGGCGCTGCGGCCGCGGCGCGCCAGTTGTGCGCGTTTCAGCGATAGTTGCTGCGCCAGCAGTTCATCGAATTTCATGCGTACCCAGGCCGGATGCGAGCGCTCGATCAGCGCGTGTTCGTCGACATCGACCGGCGGGTTGTGCAGCAGCCGCACCGATGCTTCAAAGGGCGCAAGTTGCAGTGGACTGCGGATTTTTTCGCTGAGCGTATCCTGCCAGTTCAGCCGCGCCAGCGCCGCGCCGATGGCTTTGCGCAAATACGCTTGCGATAAGCCTTCGCCGGCCGGGTAGACCGGCGTCAATGCGTCCGGCAGCGGCGCGCCTTCCAACACCACCTTATAAGCCGGATGCACCATCTCTGCGCCGAAGAAGCCATGCCGCAATTCGCCGCGTGCGCGTATGCGTACGCCGGTCGATAGTTGCGTGGCCTGGCTGCCGTAAAAATTCAGGAAGCGCAGTACTAACTGGCCGCTGTCGTCGGCCATCGTCACCACCAATTGCCGGCGCGGGCGGAACTGGATATCGGATTGGGTAATCACGCCTTCAACCTGTACCGTCTGCATGCCGCGCAGGCCGGCCTGGGCAATGCTGAGGATCTGCGTTTCGTCTTCGTAACGCGCAGGCAGATGCAGCGCCAGGTCGATATCGGTGCGCAAGCCGAGCCGGGCGAGTTTATTCGCGCTGCTGGCGGCGCCGTTGCCTTTGGTATTTTTACCGCCGGCTTTTTTGGCTGAGGATGTGCGCTTCGGTCCGGGCATGTGGAAAGATTCTAGCGGGAGCGTAAAATGGCGGGTTCGGCCACGCCTGATCGGGAAATAATCGACGATTGTACGGTCATTGCCGGTTTTCCTGCCATTGCTTTCTTATTGCTTTCTTTTTTGTCTGCCGCCATGTACGTACTTTCCGATTTCGATTTCGATCTGCCGCCGCACCTGATTGCGCAGACGCCATTGCCGCAGCGCGGCGCTTCCCGTTTGCTGCATGTCGATGGCGAACGGCTGATCGATCGCCATTTCACCGATCTGGCCGATTTGCTCGATCCGGGCGATTTATTGGTATTCAACGATACCCGGGTGCTCAAGGCGCGCTTTTTCGGCGTCAAGGCCAGCGGCGGCAAGGTCGAAGTGCTGGTCGAGCGGGTGCTCGATACCCGTACCGTACTGGCGCAAGTGCGGGCCTCGAAATCGCCGCTGCCGGGCGGCAGCATTCGGCTGGCCGATGCGTTCGATGTACAGGTCGGGGAGCGCGCCGGCGAGTTTTTTACCTTGCAGTTTCCGTCCGATGTATTTGCGTTGCTGGAAACCTACGGCAGCCTGCCGTTGCCACCGTATATCGGCCATGCCGCCGATGCCTTCGATGAAACGCGTTATCAAACCGTCTATGCCAGGGAGCCGGGCGCGGTCGCCGCGCCGACGGCCGGCCTGCATTTCGACGAGGCTTTTTTACAGCGCCTGCAAGAACGCGGCATCCATACCGCGTTTGTGACCTTGCATGTCGGCGCCGGTACTTTCCAGCCGGTACGGACCGAAAATCTGGCCGAGCATCAGATGCATAGCGAGTGGTACACGATCACGCAAAACACGGTCGATGCGGTGGCGGCGACCAAAGCGGCGGGCGGCAAAGTGATTGCGGTCGGCACCACTAGCTTGCGAGCGCTGGAGTCGGCCTCGCAATCCGGCGTGCTGCAGGCCGGCAGCGCCGATACGCGTCTGTTTATCACGCCCGGTTATCGTTTCAAAACAATCGATAGACTGATTACCAATTTCCATCTGCCGAAATCGACGCTGCTGATGCTGGTCTCGGCGGTGGCCGGTTACGACACGATCCGCGCTGCCTACGCCCATGCCATTGCGCAGGAATATCGTTTTTTCAGTTACGGCGATGCGATGCTGCTCAGCACTTGCTCCTGTTGATCGATCCAACGCACAATTTCGGCATCTTCAACGCGTGCGGCGCGGCGATTCGCGCCTGCCAGACGACTCAGCCGTTTGCGATCGTCGTGGTTTGACGAGCGTATGACGCGTTCGGCCAGCCGCTTGTTGACCGGCCAGCCAACCTGGAGCAGTACGGTGTCGCAGAACCAGGTTCGCGCGCCGCGATGGTGCCGCGCAGTTTGTGGCGGTGGGGTGGCGATATCATCGCTCAAGGCGGCGATCACGCCATCGAGTATGGCGCGGAAAGGTTCCATCGGCAGCACTTGCAACTGCGACGGAAACTGCGTACTGGGCGATGAAAATGAGGCATTGCCGGCAATTGCTTCGATTTCAATCAGACCCAGATAAACGGCATTGCGCGTGCCGGCATTGATGATGCCTTCCGACGGAATCAGGACATATTCGGCGGCCGCGCCGTCGCCATCGAAACCGTTCGGAAAAATAGTCCAGCGCTGACGCAGTTGCGCGATGCGGCTATCGAACAGTTTTTGAAACAGGCTGCTGTTGACATAGCAATCGAAGAAGAAGACATCGATCAATTCGGTGTCGGCGGCATTGTGGTTAGCGTTACCATAATCGACGCTAAAGCCGCGCCGAAAGCGCTGGCCAAAGTCGGCGCGCGCCAGCGCATCGCTTCGCGCCGGGGCCTGCTGTTTGCGCAGATAAGCCGGATAGTCCAGTTGCTTGAGCAGCGTCGTGACCGCCGCCACGGTGGGCCGCTGCGCGACGCTTTCGCCCTGATATTTCCCATGACGGATCGCCAGCAGATTTTCCATGCTAATACGTTCCAGATATTGATCCTCGATCTCGGAGGCGCGGTGTATCGATTGATGGTTGTGATGCTGGTGGCCGGCCTGCCGGGCCTGCTCTTGATCATCGAAGAATGCTGCGTTAATTCTCGGTTCGAAGTGGCGTCCGCTTTGCAGCAGGATGGCGTTGGCCAGCCAGATATTGGCGCCGCGCTGGCGCAGAGGAGAGGCCGGTGTGGGCAGGCCGGTAATGGCCGCCACCAGGCTTTCGATCAGCGCCAGCCGTAACGGCTGCCTGGCGCTATGCATTTCGTTCATGATGAACGGCAAGTACGCCGGGTTGGCCGGCAGTGCAATGCGGATGAGCGTGCTGGATGCCGATCTGGTGACCGTCGCACGGCTGCATGCAAGATCGACCACGATCGACAGCGAGCGTTTTTCGATGGCGTGGTCGTCATGCCAATTCAGCAGGGCCCGCAAGCGGGGCGAGGCGGTGTACGTCTGGTTCACGATTTGCGCGGGATCGTAACGCCATGCCGGATGCGCTTCCCATGCCGCTGCCACCCCCGCGCCGTAAGCCACTTGCAGATTATCGCCAAGCACCTGCTGCACGTTGCGCATGCGGTGATTGCTGGCTTTGATCAGCCAATCGTAAACATCCTGCACGGTCTGGCGCCGGCCCACGGCTTCTCCGTCGCACAGCGTAAAAGCATTGATTTGGCTCACGCCCTGCAGGCCAGCCTGCGCCCCGGCATCTTCCATGTTGTCGCTGATGGTGATGTTGAGCAGAGAGTGCGCGATCTGGGTGCCGATTTTCCAGACATTTTGTTGTTGCAGCATTTCTTCTTTTTCATTCGCCGGCAGCAGCATCTTCAGCATTTTATGGCGGTAGTCAGGATCGAAAAGCTGGCCGCTGCCGATCAACTGGGTGGAATTGTCGAGTGTTGTAGAGGCGGAATATTCGCGCGCTGCCTTGCCTTGGGTTCTGGCGCGGGAGATTTTGGTTTGCAGGCCGTGCGTTTGATCGCCGGTCAGGGTTATATCGTGCGCTTTGCTTTTGCGGGCGAGCGGGCGGGGTTTCAGATCCAGATAGCCGGCCGAGCGGATGCGGTAAGTGCGGAAACTTCGATGCGGAAAGGTGGTTGAGGCCAGCAGGAAAGACGAGCTGTAACGCGCCGCCGATAGGATCGGGCTGATATAGGCCGCGCTGAGCGCGTGAGATAGCGCAACGGCGGCCAGCACATCGCGCGTGAGTACCAGCACGTAGTACGGCACATGTTCGTAGTTGCCGTCGCGCACGGCGCGGCTCATGTGCAGCAAGGGCGCGGTGATCGGCATGGCGCCGAAAAAATGATCGGCCAGTTGGGTGCCCGATTCGGTGGCTTTCGAGGCTTTTTTTCGCAGCGGCGCGGCGATGCTTTCGATTTCGTCCTTGAGTATCGAGGCGAGAAACGGCAGGCCGCGATCGCGCAGATTCTGTTTGGCGCGTCCGATGACCCAGGGGTGCTGCTTGAGATTGTCGCGATAGTCGTCGAATGATTTATCGATAATGTGATGCGGATAAATTAATCTGCCGTTCGGCAAGCGCAGACGGGCATCGCGGTGCGGATTGCGGATCACCGCGATGAATGCCTCATACAGCGGGCGCGGCCGGCGGTGGTAATCGTTATCGTCTACGTCGCAGAGCACCTGGCCCATGCTGGTGCTGATTTGCTCATGCGTCATGCCGTGGCGCAGCAGCGTCAGATAAGCTTCGATTTCGACCGCATAAGCGGGGGTGGGCTGCAGCTCCAATACGGTGCGGTAATAGCTGCTGTCGAGCAAGCGGTAGGAGGTGCTGAGCCAGTTATCGGAAAGAATGCGCTCGGTATGAAAAGCTTGGAGGTCGAATTGTTGCGCCAGCGTGGTTAATGTTTGCTGGATGGGCTCAGGCAGGCCGTGCAGCGAGGCGTGATAGCGCCAGTAGCCGGTGCCGGTATAGGCGTCGATCAGTTCGAATTTCGGCAGCGCCGTTGCCTGTTTGATCTGATACAGGGCATCGACGGCGTGCATGACGCTGTTGGCGTATCGTTCGGGGGAAATGGCGCTCCAGCATTGCGTCGGCGCTTGCCAGCCGGGTGCGCGCTCTGCCAGCCATTGCCATAAGAGACGCAGTATTTCCGCGCTGCCGGCGCGTCCTAATGCCGATTCCTTGATCGCTTGCACAATCCGGGTATCCCATATATCCCGATACCAATACAGCCCCGACGCCATGAGGCCGTTGGTGCTTTCCATGTGGATGGCGTTGTACAGCTCCGGCGACAAGGCGAAATCGCGCTTGTCTATCCACTGCTGATTTCTGCGTTCCCAACTTTCCAGCAGATCCAGTTTGTTGCGATAGGTGCGATAGCGGTTGCCTTGCGGCTGATCGGACAGCCGCATCAAGATCGTCGCCATCGATTGCAAGGGGCTGCCGATGGGGTAATCCGGGGACTCCTCCAATTGGTATAACTTGCGGCGGATCAGCGTTTTTTTATAGGCGTGATGCAATTGCGCAAAATCGGGGCGAGTGCTGGGGTGGGCGTCCAGATAAGCCGCCAGATCGAAAACGCTTTTCCCCACGGCGTTGCGCAAGGTCATGCCGTCGTGATAGATGTCTGTGGCGGTGCCGCTAAAGACAAACATATCCTGCAAAAAGAGTGTGTCTTTTTCTTCGGCCTGCGAGGCTGCGGCCAAGGTGGCGCGTAACGATGCCAGCGTTAAGCGGCTATCGCCGCCGGTCGGGGTGCAATCGCCTAGCCGCCACCGGTGCAGCAAGGCG
>DATMOE010000143.1:0-6848 GCA_035568435.1 Herbaspirillum sp.
CGGCGTGATCCTGCTCGACCTCGGCTTGCAAAGCGCGCATGTCTCGAACATGGCGCGCAACCTGGCGGTTCGGAGCACTGCGATGAGCCGCGCCAACACGCTTTATATGACGATCCGCTTTGCGGGCGGGGCGATCGGCGCGGCGCTTGGCAACTATGCATGGAGCGTATGGCACTGGCCGGGTGTGTGCGGTGTTGGGCTCCTCTTTGCCGGCGCCTCGATGCTGCCGCAGATCATTGCGCGTTCGGTCGGCGAATGCTTGCGGGGAAACAATAAATAGGAAATAGGAGGCCTTATGAAGTTCTGTATTTTTGGGGCCGGCGCTATCGGCGGCTATCTGGCCGTGGAACTCGCGTTATCCGGCCAGGAGGTTTGTGTCATTGCGCGCGGTGAGCATCTCAAGGCAATCCGAAGCAATGGTTTGAAATTGCTGATTGGCGGGCAGGAAAAAATTGCCAAGGTTTCAGCCAGCGACAACCCGGGCGATTTTGGCCCCCAAGATTACGTGCTATGCACATTGAAAGCGCATCAGGCATACGAATGCGCCAGCGATTTCACGCCGCTCCTGGGGCCCGATACGGCAATTGTGACCGCCATGAACGGAATTCCATGGTGGTATTTCTATAAGGAAGGCGGAACCTTCGAAAATCGCACACTGGAGTCTGTCGATCCAGGCGGCAAGCAGTGGCATTTGCTCGGACCTGAGCGCGCCATCGGATGCGTCGTCGATCCAGCCTGCGAGGTGATTGCTCCCGGTGTGATCGAGCACCATGAATTCAATCGTTTCACCATTGGCGAGCCGGATGGCAGTCATTCTGAACGCGTACTCAGGTTGTCGGAGGCGCTGAAGAATGCCAACTTTGATGCCCCCATCCGCGATGCGATTCGCTGGAATGTCTGGCTCAAACTTTGGGGCAATGTTTGTTTTAATCCGATCAGCGCCCTGACCTCCGCAACACTTGATCGCATGACGACCGATCCAGCCTTACGTGCGCTATGCAAACAAGCGATGCATGAAGCCAAGGCTGTGACCGATGCACTGAATGTGCATATCGGCGAGGAAATGATTGAGCGGCGCCTCAATGTGGCTAGTCAAGCGCTTGGTCACAAGATGTCGATGCTGCAGGATCTCGAACACCACCGCTCGATGGAAATCGATGCACTGGTCACAGCAGTGCAAGAGCTGGGGCAACTAACGAACGTTCCGACTCCTACCGTCAATATTCTGTCAACGTTGGTGCAAGAGAAAGCACGGCAGGAAAATTTGTACAAGTCATAAAAACTTATAACTTCTTGAGAGGTAGTTAAAAATGAACAGCAATCAAATGCGTGCGCAGGATGCAAGCGCCACCGGATATAAAAACCGTTGGGTGCAACTTATTATCGGCATTATTTGTGTGGCCCTGGTGGCCAATCTGCAATACGGCTGGACCCTGTTTGTGACGCCTATAGACAATGCGCATCACTGGGGCAAGGCTGCTATTCAGGTCGCCTTCTCGATTTTCGTTCTGACTGAAACGTGGCTGATACCGATTGAAGGCTTTCTGGTTGATAAATTCGGCCCACGTCCGGTCGTATCGGCCGGCGCAATCTGTGCCGGTCTGGGCTGGGTGCTTAACAGCTATGCGTCATCGCTGCCGATGTTGTACGTTGCAGCGTTTATTTCAGGTGTTGGCGCAGGCTGTGTTTATGGCACATGCGTTGGTAATGCGCTGAAATGGTTCCCGGATCGCCGTGGTCTGGCAGCCGGTTTGACCGCCGGCGGTTTTGGCGCCGGCGCCGCATTTACCGTGATTCCAATCGCGAACATGATCAAAAGTTCTGGATACCAACACACGTTCCTGACCTTTGGCCTGATCCAAGGTATTGGTATTTTCATCTTGGGGATGCTGCTGATACGGCCGGTTGCACAAAAAAGCATGGTATCAAAAGTAAATGTGTCAACCAAGATCGATTACTCGACCAAGCAAATGCTCAAAACGCCGGTGTTCTGGGTGCTCTACATCATGTTTGTCATGGTCGCTGCAGGTGGTCTGATGGCAACGGCGCAAATCGGGCCGATCGCGCAGGAATTCGGTCTTGCTTCGCTGCCAATTACCCTGTTTGGCGCAACCCTGCCATTGCTGACGATGACGCTGTCGATCGACAATTTGGCAAATGGCTTTACGCGCCCTTTGTGCGGCTTTATCTCCGACAAAATCGGTCGTGAAAACACCATGTTCATCTTGTTTACCGGCGAAGGCTTGGCATTGTTGGGATTGATGAAATACGGCCATGATCCGATTGCATTCATCACGTTTGCAGCGCTGGTGTTCCTGTGCTGGGGCGAGATTTTCTCGGTGTTCCCGGCGATTTGCGCGGACACGTTCGGCAGCAAATTCGCAGCAGGCAATTCAGGCACGCTCTATTCGGCAAAAGGTACGGCTGCGTTGCTGGTGCCGCTGGCATCCGTCTTGTCGGCAAGTGGTGGATGGAACCTCGTATTTATTGTCGCAGCCGTCATCTCGATTGTTGCCGCTGTTTCGGCAAAACTGATCTTGGCGCCAATGCGCAAACGCTTCATCGCTAACAGCGCCACTGAATCGGTGGATACAAATGCAGAACGCGTTCCTGCGTAAAGGCAAGCTCGTATAAATTTCCAGGGCGCCGTTAGCAGAGCGCCCGCATTTAAATTTTTTGTTGTATTGAGGCACTGTCTGTTTCACAACGGATAGTGCATTCATCTCACATTTTTCAAGAGCCTCTATCTTCACCCCTGCGCAATTATCTGCGTGATTTTTTAGGAGTAGCGATCATGAAGCCCAACTTTGTCCTAGTTCTCGGTGTCCTCTACGCAACTACCATGAGCACCCCCTTTGCCGCCAAGATCATCAGCAACTGGTTGGCGACTCTTCCTAAATTGAATGAAAATGAAGTCGCAATCAGAAATGAAAATGCACCTGATATATGGGGTATGTGAAAATTTCGCAATGCAAGATTTGCGGGGATCAACAGCAATTTCAGACGTCTGAAATTATAGGCCAAAGACTTTTCGTATGCACTCCATCACCATGAAGGCTCCTGTACTTCTTCGTGATCTGTAATAAAACGCAATGTCCCAAAAGGAGCATCGTGAGTCCCTCATTCAAGCTATCTCGCCGCGCCTTTTTCAAGGTCAGCTTAGTTGCTGGAATCAGCGTCTATATCGCCCCGTGGGGGCAGGACGCCTTGGCCGAGCTGTTCGAGGAGCGACTCTTGACGCCGGTGCGCTGGGACCCACGCACCAACAAAACCGCGTTTCGCATTGATGGGATCGCCAAGGTGACCGGACAAAAGATCTTTGCACAAGATATCCGGGCGCGTGATATGCCCCATTGGCCCGAACAACAAGGGCATGCTTTCATTGTGCGCATCCCCTGCGCCGATCGGATTTTTCAGGGCATCGACCTAAGCTACCTCGGCCTCGATCTGCAGCCCGACCATGTGGTGACCGCCGAAGACCTTGAGCGGGACGGCTTGGTGCTGCCGGGCGCTTACGGCGGCGAGCCGTTTCTTACTACCGGCCGTACCGCCCTGTATCTGGGCCATCCAGTGGCAATGCTGATCTATCGGGACTTTGCCCGCTTCAACCGCGCCAAGGCGCGGTTGAAATTCAACGAGGACAAGTATTTACGCTACGGGGCACACGCGCCGTTTCGTGAGTACGACCCTTATGCGAGTTTCCGTTTTGTGCGGGTGGCGGGCGATGCACGCCAGGGGCCAGACGTTTACTCTTCGTTCAAGGACACGGAAATCTTCGGGCACTATCTCAGCAATCACAAAGCGGCCTGGCCGGAAGCGCTCCGGCACGGCAAGCTCGACGAACAGGGCATGGCCTATGCACAGCTGATGCGTGAGCAACTGACCTCACCTCCTGCGGAGTGGATGGTCATGACCCGGCAATACGCCTCGCAATCAATCGACTCTGCAGCGATGGAACCAGACAACACCAACGGCTGGTACGACGCGAAGCAACAAGCCCTGCATCTGGTGATCACCTCCCAATCACCGGCTGAAGATGCCGATGGTATAGCCGAAATGCTGGCCAAGAGTCGCTTCGGCATCAAGTCGCTGTTCATCCACCCCTGCCATACCGTTGGCTACGGCACCAAAGAGCACAGCATCTTTCCGTTCTACGGCATGATTGCCGCCATGTACGGCGCCAGCTTGCCGGTGCGGCTATCCAACGACCGCTACGAGCAATTCCAGTCCACCCTAAAACGCCATGCCTTCGACATATCGCGCACGATTGCAGTGGACCGCAAGACCGCACTCTTCCAGATCCTGCAAAGCTCGCTGGTAAGCAACGGCGGCGGACGCGCCAATGTCGGTGCCGCCGTTGCCGTCAGCGCAGCCACTGCCTCCCAGTCGGTCTATTACTTTCCACGTAACGACATTGATGTCGTATGCAACTATTCACGTGCGATCGAGGCGGGATCAGTGCGTGGCTTTGGCGCCTTGCAGAGCATGATTGCTACCGAAATGCTGATCGACGAACTGGCAGAAGCCCTGAATATGGACCCGATCGAGCTGCGGCTGCGCAACGCGCTGCGCAGCGGAGACCCAACCACTCAAGGGGTCGCGGCAGCCGGCGCCGAACGTATCGTCGAGGTGCTGCAAAAAGCGAAAGACCACCCCATCTGGCGGCAACGAGCAGCCGCCAAAGCGCGCTTTGACGCCGGCCATCCCGGCCAGCTCTACGGTGTCGGCTTCGCCTGTGTGCAAATGAAATTCGGCCACGTTGGCGGCGAAGCCTCGTTCGCCAAGGTGGAAATCGACCCGCAGGGACGGATCGCCCTTTACCACACCTGCACCGAGATGGGCACCGGCATGTCAACCTCCCAGGCGGTCAATTGCGCGCGCTGGCTCGGACGCCCGGCCGATACGGTGCATACCTCGTTGCTCGCCTGGCCGGAATTGCCGCTCAAGACCGCCGGCAATTCCCGAGCTATGTCCCAGGCCGAACAGGATCGGCGGGCGCGGGACCCAGCCTGGACACCTATCCTGGCAACCGCTGCGAGCGCCAGCAACTCGTCTTACTTTAATTCGCATACCACACTCGAAGCCTGTCGCCTGATCTTTGCCCATGGCCTGTGGCCGGCAGCCATGGCGATTTGGGGCCAAGGCCCTGGCGGCGGCCAGGCATCATCGTATGTAGTGCGCCCCGAAGACGCACGCTGGACGTCTGAGGGCTTGACCGCCAATGGCATGGAACCGCTGCCACTAGAGCGTCTGGCGGCCGAAGCGCACGCCCGCGGGTTCATTACCGGGACCATGGTCCATGGCCTCAGTCGCTACCAATGGGCCGAGGCCACGTTCGACTTCGACGGGCAAAGCAAACGCGTGCCGCTGGACGGCGTCTCGGTCCGTCATGGTCTGGCGGCCTACCGCATGCTGCCGCGCCAGCAGGTGTTCTACCCCGATATTCAGCGCAAATTCGCTATCGCAACATATTTCAGCCTCACCAGCGCCCTGGTCGAGCTATCGGTGGAAATCGGCACCGGCCAGGTGACGGTGCTGAACCATCACCATGTAGTCGACTGTGGTCGGCCGATCGTGCCTGAACTGATTTCAGGGCAACTGCAAGGTGGCGTGGCAATGGGTATCGGCCATGCGCTATATGAATACCTGCCCTTATATGAGGACGGCCCCGGCAACGGCACCTGGAACTTCAATCGCTACCATCTACCGCGCGCAAGCGAAGTGGCGGTCTGGCAGCAAAGCGGCGAATTGCTGCCTCCCTTGTCGGACACAGACCCAAGCAAGGGCATCGCCGAAGTGGTGATGATTCCGATCGTGCCGGCCATTGCCAATGCCATTCACCACGCCACAGGACAGCGTTTTTACGACCTGCCCGTCACACCGGAAAAAATCATGGAGAAAATGTCATGAGTCTCGTTGGCAAACCACTCGCATTGCAAATTAATGGGCAGCAGGTCAAGGTCGACAACGTGCCAGAAGACGTTAGCATGGCGGACTTTCTGCATGAATATCTTAATTTGACCGGGACGCGCGTCACTTGCGGACAAGGCATATGCCATGCCTGTGTGGTGATCCTGGATCACCCCGACGGAAAGAGCGAAACCATGCGCACCTGTATCACAGGCGCGCACCTGTTCACCGGTAAACGCATCCGCACTATCGAAGGCCACGCGGTGGGTGATCCGTACAGTGTCGAGATGAAACTCACTCAGGTGCAGGATGCCTTTCTGAAAAATTATGCGTTTCAATGCAGTTACTGTACCCCCGGCTTCGTCAATGAATCGATTGTCCTGCTTGAGCAGCTCAAGCGCCAGCCAATCGCCCGCAAGGATGTCGAGCAAGTCATCACCGATGCACTCGACAGCCACCTGTGCCGCTGCACCGGTTATGTCCGCTACTACAAAGCGTTGCGGCAGCTGATCGTGTCTACCCCTAGCTTGATCAAGGAGTAGAGCATGCCCCACGCATGGAAAGGCAAATACTTCACGCTGTGGCTGGTCGTAGGATTGATACTGCAGGGATGTCATGGCCACGTGCCGGACAACGCCGGCTCAGCGGCAGGCGTGTCGGCGGATGCCGCCTCCATCGCACGCGGCGAATATCTGGCCAACGCTGCCGACTGCATCAGCTGCCATAGCGTGCCGGGCAAGGGCGCCTATTCCGGCGGTTATGCCATGGCCACGCCCTACGGCCCGATTTACGGCCCCAACATTACCCCGGACAAGGGGACAGGCATCGGTCACTACACGCGCGATGACCCCTACCGTGTCTTGCACGCCGGGCGCCGACCGGATGGTAGCCCGCTCTATCCCGCCATGCCGTACACCTCCTACCAGCTGATCAGCCGG
>DATMOE010000144.1:0-13058 GCA_035568435.1 Herbaspirillum sp.
CCGACGCCGTCCACACGTTGCCATCGGTCTGGCTGGCCAGCTCGGTGCCATACAGCACCGACGTCAACGAGATGCCGCTGAGCACGACACCCACCACATCCAGCGGCTTCTTTTCGGCGCCGCGTTCATTGCGCACCATCATGATGGTCGCGATCAGCGTGGCGATGCCGAACGGCACATTGAGCAAAAATATCCAGCGCCAGCTCGCATAGGTGGTAATGAAGCCGCCGATCGGCGGCCCGAACACAGGCGCGGCGATGGCCGGCCAGGTAATCGTTCCGATGGCCTGCATCAGACGGCTTTTTTCGGTATTGCGCACCACGATCAAACGTCCGACCGGCACCATCATCGCGCCGCCGATTCCCTGCAGCACACGCGCGGCGGTAAATTCATACATCCCGTTCGACAATCCGCACAGGATCGATGCAAAGGTAAACACCACAATCGCACCGCCGAACACCGTGCGCGCACCGAAGCGATCGGCAACCCAGCCGCTGACCGGAATGAACACCGCCAGCGCCAGCATGTAAGCCGTCATCCCCAAGCTGATTTCATTCGGGCCGACGCCGAACGATACGGCCATCTGCGGCAACGCGGTGGCGATCACCGTGGTATCGAGATACTCCATGAAAAAAGTCGCCGCAACCAGATAGGGAAGCCAATGAAGTCGGTCTTTGAGAGCTGCGGCAGTTTGCATGGCGAGAAAAAATTGAATGAGCGCATTTCATTGACGCGCTCTAGGTAGATTGGATAGAACGCGCAGATTATCCCTGAATTACCGGCTTTTTGCTGTCTGGCAGGAATCACACAAAAAAACGGCCATCGCAAGGGACGGCCGTTAGGGAGTGCAAACTACGCAAACTATCTGCGCAAGCTATTTATGCCAAAGCCGGATAGTCGATATAACCCTCTGGCGTCGGCGCGTAAAAGGTCTCCGGCACGGGCTTATTCAAAGGCGCATCCAGTTTCAAACGCTTCGGCAAATCTGGATTGGCGATAAACAATTGACCGAACGCCACCGCATCGGCCTCGCCTGCATTCAGCAAATCCTGTGCCGATTGCTTGGTCAGCGTCTGATTGGCGATATACACACCGCCGAAGGCCTTCTTCAATTGCGGACCGAGCCGGGTTGCGCTTTGACCTTCGCGTGCGCAAATGAAAGCGATCCCGCGCTGCCCCAATTGCGTTGCCACGTAGCCGAAGGTTGCCGCGGGGTCCGAATCGCCCATGTCATGGGCATCGCGGCCCGGCGCCAGGTGCATGCCGACGCGGTCCGCGCCCCAGACATCGATACAAACATCGGTCACTTCCAGCATCAGACGCGCACGGTTTTCAATCGAACCGCCGTAGATATCGGTGCGCTTATTGGTGCTGTCCTGCAGGAACTGATCGAGCAGATAACCGTTCGCGCCGTGAATTTCCACGCCGTCGAAACCGGCTGCCTTGGCGTTTTCCGCGCCATTGCGATACGCCGCGACAATGCCTGGAATTTCACTGAGATCCAATGCCCGCGGCGTCACAAATTCGCGTTGCGGACGCACCAGACTGACGTGACCGGCGGGCTTCACCGCACTCGGCGCCACCGGCAATGCGCCATTGAGAAAGGTCGGATCGGAAATACGGCCGACGTGCCATAGCTGCAATACGATAAGACCGCCTGCCGCGTGCACTGCCGCCGTCACTTTCTTCCAGCCGGCGACCTGCGCATCGGACCAGATGCCGGGTGTATCGGCATAACCGACGCCTTGCGCGGTCACCGAAGTCGCTTCACTGATGATCAGGCCGGCGCTGGCGCGCTGCGCATAATATTGCGCCATCAGATCGTTCGGCACCCGGCCGTTGACGGCGCGCGAACGTGTCAGCGGCGCCATGATGATGCGATTGCGCAAATTAAATGCGCCGATTTTGATGGGGTCGAATAAGGTTGTCATAAGCACTTTCCACTAATGAATGTTCGTTAAAAAAATGGGGTACAAGGAACAGCAAAAAAATCAATCCAAAATTTTAAGCACCGGCCGCCAACGCCGCCGTTTGGTCGTTCGCATCCAGCCTTTGCGAGAAATACAGCGACAAACGCATCGCCACCACCGCGCCCAGCGCCAAGCCGGCAGCCGCCAGCGGCACCGACTGCAAACCGAAACCGTGACTGATGACCAATCCGCCGACCCATGCGCCAAGCGCATTACCGACATTGAATGCGCCGATATTTAGCGTTGCGATCAGATTGGGGGCTGCCTTGCCAAAAATCATCACATTGATCTGCAGACCCGCCACCGCAGCAAACGCGATCGCTGCCCACAAGAACAAATTGATCTCAACCGGCAGCAGGCCTGGGCTGGTCCAGCGCAGTAAAGCACTGGATAACGCCAATGCGATAAAAATGCCGGTCAACGCCGTACCGAGCCGCCAATCCGCCAGCCGGCCGCCGAGATAATTGCCGACAGTCAGACCGACGCCGATCAAGAACAAAGTCCAGGTCACGGCGTGCGGCGAGATTTGCGTGACATCTTCCAACAGCGGCGCGACGTAAGTAAACAAGGCGAACACCGCTGCCGAAAACAGCATGGTCGTGGTCAAAGCGGCCCAAATGCCGGCGTTGCCCAATTGCCGGATTTCGCTGCGCAAATCGGCTTTCTCCTGATCGTGACCGGATGGCAACACGCGCCACAACCCGATCAACGCCAACACGCCAAGCCCAGCCACACCCCAGAACGGCACCCGCCACCCGGCAAGTTGACCGAGCGCGGTACCGAGCGGCACGCCCAATACATTGGCCAGCGTCAACCCGGTAAACATCAGCGCCACTGCCGACGCCTTGCGATTTTCCGGCACCAGGCTGGCGGCCACCACTGAACCGATACCGAAAAATGCGCCATGACACAAAGCCGTGACAACCCGCGCCACCATCAGAAAGCCATAATCGAATGCAATCGCGCACAACATATTTCCGACGACAAAAATCGCCATCAACAACAGCAGTGCGCGTTTGCGCGGCAGCGACGCGGTGAGCACCGCCATGATCGGCGCGCCGATGGCCACGCCCAATGCATAGACGCTGATCAGCCAGCCCGCATCGGGGATCGAAACGGACAAGCTATGCGCCACATCCGGCAGCAATCCCATGATGACAAATTCGGTCGTGCCGATTGCGAAAGCGCTTAGCGCCAGTACCAGTAAAGCGAGAGGCATTGAAAATTCCCTTGTATATCGAATTGATTGCGGCAGACTTATAAATCGCCGTTGATTGCGGCTAGAAACGCGTGAATCGTCGCTTCATTGCGGCTGTAGTAAATCCATTGCCCGACCTTGCGCGCTGTGATCAGATCGGCCTTTTGCAGACTGGCCAAATGGGCCGATACGGTCGATTGCGATAAGCCGCAGCGGTGATCGATTTGTCCGGCGCACACGCCCAGATTCAGCGGATGCTCCTGATCGGGAAAATTGGTTTGCGGATCTTTCAGCCACGCGAGGATTTCGCGCCGGACCGGATTGGCCAGTGCTTTGTGTATTGCATCGCAGTCGATGTTCGGCTTCTTTGCCATGTTCGATCCTGGGTCTGAGGTGTTTGATTGCTGCTAGTATTTCGGGTTGCGACGAAGTTAATATCGTCGTTATTGGAAATTAATATCGTGATTTTACGATATATTAATTTTTTGTGCTGGAGGGGTGGGAAACTGCGTTGAGTGACATGGAAGTTGGAATTATTGCCAGAGATAAAACAAACGCCGTTCGATTGCAAGATCAACGGCGCAGCTTTTCATTTGCATCAAGATAGCCTGTCAATGCCGGTTGCGTTTGCGGCGCCGACGACGCAAAGCGCTCCACCAACCATCGTGTCGCCGGACCCGAGCGCGAGTCGACCCGCTGGATCAGCGCAAATGGGTAGTTCAGTTCATCGCGGTCTGCCAGCACGAGACGCGCCAGCGCACCCGAGGCGATGTCCTGCGCGACGATGTGTTCGGGCATCGAGCCCCAGCCGAGTCCCGCCAGCAGCAGCCGGTGCTTCGCGTCGAGGTCGCCGAGCCGCCAGGTATGCGCGGCATAGACGCCGAAATTGCGTCCTTGCGTCATTCGACTCCGGTCCGACAACACCAACTGTGTATGCTCGCGCAATGCCCTGATGGGAATCTTGCCCTTGTGCTGCGCGAGTGGATGGCCTCGCGCAGCGACCGTCTCCAGACGCACCGCGCCGGCGGCCGCTGCCTCGATCGAATCCGGCCAGTGCTCCCAAGGCCCCGAGATGCCGAGTCCGCTCTCGCCTTCGAGGACCAGCTTCAGCACCCCGCCCAGCGCTTCCATCTGCAACTTCAGCGCCACCGTCGGAAACTGCGCGGCAAACGCCTGCAATACGGGCACTAGCTGCGCCGATGGATACATCACGTCGACCGCCAGCGATACCTCGCCCTCAAGCCCGCCGGTCAGGCCCGCGGCCCGCGCGGTCAGTTCGCGCATGAGCAGATCGACCCGGCGTGCATCCGTCAACATCGCACGACCGGCCTCGGTCAGCACCGGACGACGCCGCGCCCGCTCGAACAGTGCACAACCGAGTTGCGCTTCCAGATTGGTAATCGTATAGCTGATGACCGATTGCGCGCGGTGCAAGACTTCAGCCGCGCGCGAAAAACTCCCGGCTTCCGCGACCGCAAGAAACACGCGCAACTGGTCCAGCGTCGGTGATTTATCTGCCATGGTTATCTATAAATTGGATAGTAATAATCGATTTTAAGCTATTGTTTCTATCAAAACAAAAGCGTAGAGTCCGAAGCTCCCATCCGCCTAAAAACGCTAACGATGCAAACGCACTCCGCACAATCTGAGCAGAAGTACACCATGTTCTCCAGACAACCGCTCCAATCGCTTGCCCTATCGCTAGGCGTCCTGCTTGCCGGCGCCGCGTCGAGCGCGCCCGCACAGGCCGCTCTCAATGTATCGAAAAGCATGCTGACCGCCACGTTCAAGCAGATGAACGTGCCCGTCGACGGCAAGTTCAACAAGATGACAGCGAGCGTCCAGTTCGACCCGGCCAACCTCCCCGCCTCGAAAGCGCAATTCGACGTCGACGTTGCCAGCTTCGATCTCGGCAGCGCCGAGTACAACGACCAGGTCGCTGGGAAAGACTGGTTCGACGCGAAGGACTTCCCGCGCGCCAGCTTCGTATCCACGTCGATCAAACCGGGCGTCAACGGTGCTTATGCGGTTGCCGGCACGTCGACGATCCGCGGCAAGAGCATGAACGTCGTAATACCGGTGCAATACAGCAAGGACGGCGCTGAGCAGGTCTTTGACGGTGTGCTGCCGATCAAGCGTTTGCAATACGGCATCGGCCAAGGCGAATGGCGCGATACGTCGCTGGTAGCCGATGACGTCCAACTGAAGTTCCACATTGTTTCCAATGGCCGGTAATCGGCCGATCACTTACATTTTAAGGAGTCTGATTTGAACAAGCACCTGATCGCAGCGAGCATTTCCGCACTAATTGCCGGTTCGGCCATCGCCGCCCCGACGACCTACAACCTCGATCCCTCGCACACCTACCCGAGCTTCGAAACCGACCACTTCGGCGGCATCTCGGTATGGCGCGGCAAGTTCACGAAGAGCAGCGGCGTCGTTACGCTTGATCGCGCGGCGAAGACCGGATCGATCGACGTCACGATCGACACGGCGTCGATCGACACCGGCAATGCACCGCTCGACAAGCACGTAAAAACCGCCGAATTCCTCGACGTCGAGAAATTCCCGACCGCGACGTTCAAGGGAACATCGTTCCACTTCAACGGCGACACGCCGACCGAAGTCACCGGCAACTTCACCTTTCACGGCGTAACCAAGCCGCTGACCCTGAAAATAGATTCGTTCAAATGCTTCATCAACCCGATGATCAAGCGCGAAGTCTGCGGCGCGGACGCGAATGCCCAATTCGACCGCGCCGACTACGGTGTGAACTGGGGCGCCAACTATGGCTTCAAGATGCTGACCCAGTTGCAGATCCAGGTTGAAGGGGTGAAGGCCGACTAGGGTCACTGCGCCCCGAAAGCCGCCAGCGAGCTTTTAGTTAAGGCGACGCTGATGAAGTGCCATGGGCGGTCTATGGCACTTCATCAGCGTCGCCTTAAACATTTTTGCGCCTCCATTGATACAATGCCGCGCTAGCAGACCTCGGTTGTTACTGGCGTGAGATACCTGGAGATATTGGAATGGCAAATAATTTCAACAAAATCGTGAAAAAACTTGAAGTAGCAATCATGCTGTTTGCATTGACCGGCGCTGCGATCTCGGTTCGCGCGGCGGAAATCCGCGTGATGACCGGTGGAGCGCCGCAGCATGCGCTGGCGGTCCTTGCGCCCGAATTCGAGCAGCAAACCGGCCATAAAGTGAACTTTACTTTCGCCGTAATTACCGATATCCGCAAGAGGCTCGCGGCAGGCGAAAAAACCGACATGGTTTTGATGCCGGTGCTGGCCATCGATGACTATATCAAGTCGCAAAAAATGCGTGCGGAGGGCCACGCAGCTCTCGGCCGGATCGGCATCGTGATGATCGTGCGCCAGGGAATGGCCTTGCCCGACATTTCAACGCCCGAGGCGCTCAAGAAAGTGCTGCTCGACGCGCGCTCGGTCGTCTATTCCACGCCGACAGCTACGCCGAGCGGCGCGCACATGGCCAAGGTGATCGAACAACTCGGCATTGCCGACGCCATGCAGAAAAAGGTCATTTACCGGCCCGCGCTAGAGGGCGGTGCGGAGCTGGTGGCGAAGGGTGACGCGGACATCGGCATCTATCCGTCCAGCGAAATCATGCATGTCAAAGGCGTGACGCTGGTCGGGCCGCTGCCGAACGCGTTGCAGCTCAACATTGTCTATGGCGCCGCAGCGATGGCCGACAATCCCGCGCCGGAACCGGCGCTGGAATTCATAAAATTCCTTGCCGATCCAGCCAACCGCAAGGTCTGGAAAGAGGCGGGTTTCGATTCGCCTGAAGATTGACGGAACTCTACCTGTCAGATCCTGCAGACCCCCTCCCATGCCTGTCGGACCGCAGAGCGGTCCGAGGCCTGAAAATCCTAGTACGAACATTCAACAGCCAATAAGTAAACCGCCCCTATTGCAGCGCTACGTTACCTACGTCCGCTCTAGGATAAACGTCTTATACGCCTCTTATAACAACCACGATTTCTTTGAAATCGCGGTTATCACTGTTCATCCAATCAACGTATAAATATAAAAAATAAGTCGATAGACTCCGGCTCTCTTTTGCGCATGAAAGCAATGAATGGCCGGTCCCGTTGTACGCACTAACACCCGCATCAATCCAACCGCACTTGTACGCGCACTTGTACGATATCTCGTTTTTATCTTGTTACTGAATGGCGCAATTTCTCTCGTCAATGCGCAAGTAATACAGAACCCCGCCATCCAAGAACAACGCCGCCGCAATCCGGTTAAGGCGCAAGAACTACAGACCTTCGCCAACGAAGAACAGCGTCGCCGCAGCCAGGCGGAAGCGCAGGAACGCCAGCGCCAACTACAAGCGCCCAATGTCGATCTGCAAACCCCCGCACCGGCAGAAGAAGCGGCGTCATCATTGGTGCTGCCGACCGAATCGCCCTGCTTCGCCATCCGGCAATTGGTGCTCGATGTACCCGCCCAACTACCGCCGGCCATTCGATTGGCCGGCGCCAGCGCGTTGCCGCTCGACCCCTTCCGCTTCGCCCAGGATTATCTGGATCGCTATGCCGGCGCCTGCATCGGCATGCGCGGCCTGAACCTGATCGTCCAACGTCTGACCAATCTGATTCTGGCGCATGGCTACAGCACCACGCGGCTCGGCATCCCCGAACAGGATCTCGCCGGCGGCACCTTGAAACTGACGCTGGTGCCCGGCGTGATCCGCGCGATCCGGTTTGCCGATCCCGAACTGTATGGCACCTGGCGCAATGCCTTCCCGGCCAGCGCCGGCGACTTGCTCAATCTGCGCGATCTGGAGCAGGGCCTGGAACAGATGAAGCGCATTCCCAGTCAGGATGTCGACATGCAGATCGTTCCCGGCGACACACCGGGCCAGAGCGATGTCGTCATTAGCGTCAAGCGCGACAAGCCCTGGAAGCTGGTCGCCACGCTCGACGACGGCGGCGCCAAAGGCACTGGCAAGTGGCAGAGCGGCCTCAGCTTTGCCCTGGACAATCCGCTCGGCTTGTCCGATATCCTCAATATTGGCGTCAGCACGGATGCCGACCGCCAAGGCGCCCAGCGCGGCACCACCGGGAGCAACGTCTATTACGCCGTCCCGGCCGGCTATTGGAATTTCGCCGTCTCGGCCGGCAGCTACGATTATCACCAGCGCATTGCCGGTTACGCTGCGGATTTCGTTTCCAGCGGCAAGTCGCGCAACCTGGATGTCGATATCGCGTATTTGTTTCAACGCAATCGATTTCAAAAGAACAGTGTGCAATTCAAGATCGGCAAACGCTGGGGCAAGGCCTATATCGACGCCTCGGAGATCGATGGACAAAAGCGCAACACCACCTTTGCGCAACTGGCCTGGGTACATAAACATTACTTCGGCGCGGCCCAGCTAGATATCACGCTGGCAAACCGCTGGGGCGTTTCCTGGTTCAACGGCCAGGGCGATAACGCGTGGCGCACCGCGGAGGACGATACTTTCCGCTACTCACTGCAAAGCATCGACGCCACGCTGATCGCACCGTTCCAAGTCGCCAATCAAGCGCTCACTTACATCGGCACCCTGCGCGGCCAAACAACCCACTCGCCACTCTACATGAGCGATCAGTTCAGTATCGGCGGCCGCTATACGGTGCGCGGTTTCGACGGTGAACTGACGCTGGCGGCCGAACGGGGATTTTTTATCCGCAACGAACTCGACATACCACTGGCGCAAAGCGGGCAATCCGCCTATGCCGGCATCGATTTCGGCAAGGTCTACGGCCGCAGCGTCAAGGAATTGGTGGGCGACAAATTGGCGGGCGCCACCGTCGGCCTACGGGGCGGCTTGGGCGGCATGACGTATGACATTTTCTCTAGCTGGGCGCTCTACAAACCAAAAGAACTCCACACCGCAACCCCTGCCATCGGCATCAGCCTGACCTATCAATACTAATTTCTGCTACCGGAAACCATCATGAACAAGCAAGCCTATCGCGTCATCTTCAATCAGAAGCGCCGTCAATTGATGGCAGTCGCCGAGACGGTTTCCGGTCGCGGCAATGCGGCAGGCGGCCAAACTCGCCGTCGCCGCGCATCGGGTGCGGGCGCGAGCGCTTCGCCATCGATGCCGCTGATGCGGCTGGTGCATCTGGGGGTGGCGATTGCAGCGCTGTTCGGCGCGGTCACGGTGGTTCAGGCACAAATGGTGGCGGACCCGAACGCAGGCCGGCAGCGCCCCGCCATCGATCAAAGCGCGAACGGACGGCCTGTGGTGCAGATCGTGGCGCCGAATGCGGCGGGGCTATCGCATAACAAATATCAGCAATTCAATGTCGGCCCGAACGGCGCCATTCTGAATAATTCCAGCGGCACCGTTCATACGCAGCAAGGCGGCTTCATCGGCGGCAATCCGAATCTGGTCAGAGGCCGCGAAGCCCGCATCATTCTCAACGAAGTCACCGGCGGCGGGCGCAGCAGATTGAACGGCTATACCGAAGTCGCCGGCCAGCGCGCCCAGGTGATTATCGCCAATCCGAACGGCATTACCTGCAGCGGCTGCGGCTTCATCAATACCACCCGCGGCGTGCTGACGACCGGCACCCCGGTGTTCGGCGGCGACGGCAGTCTGGCGGCGTTTCGCGTCACGCGCGGCGATATCGCCGTCGATGGGCTCAACGGCAGCAACACCGAACAACTGGATTTGATTGCCCGCAGCGTGCAGGTCAATGGCGAAATATGGGCCGATAAACTGAACGCCATCAGCGGCGCCAATCAGGTCGCCTATGCCGATCTCGGCGTGCTGCTCATTGAGGGCGAAGGCGCCAAGCCGACCGTCGGCATCGATGTGGCGCAACTGGGCGGAATGTATGCGAACAAGATCCGGCTGGTCGGCACCGAAGCCGGCGTCGGCGTGGTCAGCCTGGGCAATATCGCCGCGAGCACCGGCGACTTGCGCATCGACAATCTCGGAAAAATCACCCTCAAAGGCAACACCAGCGCCAGCGGCCAGCTCACCATCCACAGCGACGATGACGTGAGCAATAGCGGCACCTTGTATGGCCAGCAGGCAGTGCAGATCGACAGCGCCGGCCGCATCGCCAATAGCGGCACGCTGGCGGCGCAAGGCGATTTAGCGCTCAACGGCGATGATGTGAGCAATACCGGCGACTTGCATGGCCAGCAAGCAGTACAGATCGACAGCGCCGGCCAGATCGCCAATAGCGGCACGCTGGCGGCGCAAGGCGATTTGGCGCTCAGCGGCGATGACGTGAGCAATACCGGCACCTTGTATGGCCAGCAAACCGTGCACATCGACAGCACCGGCCAGATCGCCAATAGCGGCACGCTGGCGGCGCAAGGCGATTTGGCGCTCAGCGCCGAGAGCATCCATTCGGATGGCGCGCTGACGGCCGGCTTCGACGCTAACGGCAAGGCCGTGCAGCCGGGCAATCTGACACTGGCGGCAACCGGCGTCATCGACGCGGTCGGACACAATACTGCCAACGGCGACATCGCCATGCGCGCCGCCGCACTCAATCTGCGGCAAGCCCAAACCCTGGCAGCAGGCGCAGTCACGCTGAACGCAGCCGGCAAGCTCGACAACACGCAAGGCACGATCCAATCGGGACGGGCGCTGCGCATCGATGCGGCGACTATCGACAACAGCGCCGGCCGCATCGCTGCGCTTGGCGCCGATGGCTTGATCGTCCATACCGGCGGGCAGTTGATCAATGGGGCAGGCGTGCCGGCTGGCGGCAGCGTGCTGGCGCTGGCGTCGCCAGAACCCGATCAGCCGGGCGGCATCATCAGCAGCAATGCGGACCTTTCCATCCAGGCCGCAACGATCGTCGGCGAAGGCCAACTCATCGCCGCGACGGACGCCACCATCGCCTTGCAAGGTGACTACACCAACAGCGCCGGCAACCTGATCACCGCCAACCGCGATCTGAATTTCTCCACCACCGGCAAATTAACCAACGCCGGCGCACTGGCAGCGGTGCGCGAACTGCACTTGAACGTCGATCAACTGGACAACCAGCACGCCGGCTTGATCAATGCAGAGGCGACCGTCATCCACGCGACCAGCGATATACACAATACGGGCCGCATCTATGGCGACCGGATTGCGCTGGAGACCGGCACGCTGACCAATACCGTTGACATTGCTAGCGGCCAGGCGGGCGTGATCGCATCCCGTGGCGATCTCGATATCGGCGCCGTCGACACCTTCAATCTGGAAGGCGCGCAACTCTATAGTGCAGGCAATCTGGCGATAGGACGCACGCTGGATGGCAACGACCGCGCCACCGGCGTGGCGGACCAAATCCTGAATCAATCGGCTCGCATCGAATCCAATGGCGCCATGCAACTGTCGGCCAACAACATCGAGAACCGGAACAATCATTTCCAGACCGAACAGCGCCCCGTTTCGGTAATCAACGTCGTGGAATATCAGCTTGACGGGCAACCGAAGCGCTGGGACGCCAGCCAAGCGCGGCCAGGAATATGCGAACCAAACAGTTTCGATTGCCTGTATATGCCGGATGGCACCTCAAGCATGGAATATACGATCTATCGCTACCAACGGACCGTCTCGCGAACCTTTATTACCGAGTCAAAACCGGGGGAAATCTTAGCCGGCGGCAATCTGGCCGTGACCGGCAACATCGTCAACGACAACAGCCGCATCGTGGTTGGCGGCGCCTTGAGTGGCGCGCCCGACAGCCTGACCAACAATGAAGCCCAGGGCGTGCAGATCACCACCGATGTCGGCACGGCGCAGCACACCTATACCGAGTGGCACGGAAAGCCATGGGACCGTCATCGCTCGCGCGAATGGGGTCCCGCAGTCGCCTATCAACCGGCCGCAGTCCATGTGGACAGCCCAATGCAAATCGCCGCCGATGCCGCCGCTGTGCCCGGCACCGGCAACGGCGTCGATCCAACGCGGGTGGACAACAAGATCGATGGCGTCCTGCCCAATCTGGTGCTGCCGGACAATCCCTGGTTCGTGGTCCACCCGGAACCCGATCAACACTACTTGATCGAAACCGATCCCCAGTTCACCAACTACAAGATTTTTATCTCCAGCGACTACATGCTGAACCGCATGGCGATGGACCCGTCGAAGGCGAGAAAGCGGCTGGGCGACGGCTTTTACGAACAAAAGCTGATCAACGATCAAATCACCGAACTGACCGGGAAACGCTTTCTTGGCGCCTACCTCAGCAATGAAGAACAATACAAAGCCTTGATGGACGCGGGCATCGCCAGCGCCGCGCAATTCCAGCTCACGCCGGGCATCGCCCTGACGGCGGCCCAGATGGCGGCGCTGACCTACGACATCGTATGGCTGGTATCGAAAGACGTCACGCTACCCGATGGCAGCGTGGCCCAAGTACTGGCGCCGGTGGTCTATCTGGCCCGCGCCGACGCCGCCGACGTGCGCACCAGCGGCGCGTTGATCTCGGCTCAGAACATCGACCTGAGCATCAACGGCAGCCTGAACAATGGCGGCACCCTGCAAGCGGCCGACAAGCTGCTGATCCAGGCTGCCGACATCACCAACACCGGCATCATCGGCAGCGATGCAAAAACCGGCAGCACGGTATTAACAGCGGCGAATGATCTGCTCAACAGCGGCGGCAAAATCAGCGGCCATCGCGTCGGCCTGCTCGCCGGCGGCGACATCACCATGGCCACGACCACCACCAGCGGCGCAGCCAGCACCGGCGACGCCAATCATGGATCGCGCAGCAGCCACACGCTGATCAACAGCGTCGCCGGCATCGATGCGGATCAACTCGACATGCGCGCCGGGCGCGACATCAATCTCAATGCGGCGCAGATCGGCGTCACCGGCGACACCGTGATCGCCGCCGGCCGCGACCTCAACCT
>DATMOE010000145.1:0-11810 GCA_035568435.1 Herbaspirillum sp.
ATGGGCGGCGCTTTCGGCAAGCACGGTCATACCGGCAACGTCACCCCTCTGGCCGAAGCCAACATCATCGGCGATCCGCTGGCAGCCGAGGAAGTACTGGCCGCCGCGTGGCCGGTGACGATGGTGGGGCTGGACGTCACCCAGAAAACCATCATGCGTACCGCCTATCTGCAGGATCTGGTGACCCAGGCCGGTGCGATCGGTCAATTCATCTGGGACATCTCGCGGCTGTACGCCGATTTCCACCAAACCCTGGGCCTGCCCGACGGCTTTTACGTGCACGACTCGTCCGCGGTTGCTTATGCCATCGACCCCACGCTATTTTCTATCGAAGAGGGGCCGGTGCGCGTGGTCACCGAGGGCTTTGCCATCGGACACACCATCCAGTCCAAGCCAGGGGCCTGGGGCGAGCGCCGCTCGCAACGCATCTGCAACGATGTCGATTCGGCGCGCCTGCTGGACTTATACCGGCGCGTCATCATCGGCGCAGCCGCCACACACAAGATATAAGGAGCGCAAAAATGGATATTCGCGTAGTCGATTACAGGAATAAAAATGCGCCGGCCGACTTTGTCGAATCCCTGCATTCGACCGGCTTTGGCGTCTTGACCAATCACCCGTTGCAGCAGACGCTGGTGAGCTGGATCTATGCAGAATGGCTGGCGTTTTTCAACTCGGAGCACAAGCACGCCTATGCCATGGATGGCAATTCGCACGACGGTTTCTTTTCAACCGCCGTGTCGGAAACCGCCAAGGGGCATGCGCAAAAAGATCTCAAGGAGTTTTTTCACCTGTTCCCTTGGGGGAAATATCCGTCGGAAGTCTCCTCGGCCGCGCGCCACTATTATGAGCAGGCGAGTCAGCTCGCAGCAGAGTTGCTGCAATGGATAGACGACTGTACACCGCCTGAGATACAGGCCGGATTCAGTATGCCGCTGTCGCAAATGATCAACGACAGTCCGACCTCCCTGCTGCGCATCCTGCGCTACCCGCCCTTGCGCGGCGATGAAACGCCCGGCGCACTGCGCGCGGCGCCGCATGAAGACATCAATCTGATCACCCTGCTGCCGGCCGCCAACGAGCCCGGCTTGCAGGTCAAGGATAGTCAGGGTGCATGGCACGACGTGCCTTGCGATTTCGGTATGGTGGTGGTCAATATCGGCGACATGCTGCAAGAAGCGTCTGGCGGTTATTATCCGTCGACCACACACCGGGTGCAAAATCCGACCGGCCCGGGCAGTCTGCAATCACGTATTTCCCTGCCCTTCTTTTTTCAACCAAGGAACGACGTCAAGTTGTCCGAGCGTTATCTCGCGGGTGAGTATTTGGAAGAACGCCTGCGTGAATTGCATGGTGTTAAGGGCGGTAGTTAAATCCGTACGTCGTGCCGGGCGTGGACGCTTATACGTTGTTGATACCGAATGAGACCAAATTAATAAAACCTTTATAAAGAAAACGCTATCCTCCCGGACTCATGCAGCAGAAGCTGTGATGATTAACGGAGAGATTTATGTTCGAACTCAATAAAGACTACAGCCGTGAAAATATTCATCAGACTGTGGGTGGCAACAAGGATTCGTTCTTGCCTGCTTATCGTGGAAAAATTGTCGCAGCATGCCTGCGGCCCGAATTGAATCCAAGGGCGCCAGAGTATATCGTCTGCAATAGCGGCGCGGACGCGCGAGCTGCAGGCCTGACGTTGTCCCGTCAAACCGAGCCGGTACCGATATTCATGCGTCAGGACTCGGATCGATACCGCTACATCGGCCATTTCGTTGCGCAGGAAACCTACACGACACAAGTTGAGTGCGCGTCTTTCACGACAGGGACCGGGCTCCATTCGAACCAGATTTCGCGCGTCATCAAGATGCGACCTCATAAATAAGTCGGACGCACAAGAAAAAAGGCCTCCATCGCTGGAGGCCTTGAATTCATTGGTGTTCTTTGGGTGGGGCGTGTGTGGTTCGAACATCGCCAAGAGCACCCTTAATAGCCAACTTCCTTCTGATGGCGTACCGCTACGATGACGGCGGTTTGTCCATCGTAGTGATACAGCGCATGCAGACCCGTGGCTTGGTATTCATTCAGCGACTTTCTAACCAGAAGCCGCCGTGGTATCGCTGATATTGCCGAGGCCTCCGGTTACCAATCCGAAGCTGCTTTTGGCAAAATATTCAGGCAAATAATCGGGAAAACGCCCGGCCGCTGGCGGAAAGAACAGCGAGACGAATTAGATTGATCCAGTCCGCTTCGATGGATGCGTCACCGCTGTCAACATGCCGGTCAATCTGCCTGAAGCGCTTTCTTAACCAAATCGCCAATACTTGCCAAAGGTTTCCCCAACTCTTCCGACAAACCATATCTCTCTCGCAAATATTCTGGCGCGTTATAGCTGATCCATACTTTGCCGCCACCGTCTTGCCAGGTCAGTATTTTCAACGGCAGATCAAGCGCTGCAAGTGGTACGGCTTGCATTATTGGAGTCCCGCCCTTGGGATTACCAAAAATCAATAGCTGAGCTTCGTTCATCGACAATCCGGCCTGTGCCGCGTCGTGCGAAAAATCGATATTTGCAAAGATGGTCAAATTTTTTTCTTTCGCAACGTCCTTCAATCGTTGCACTGTTTCAGAAACGGAGAATGTACTCGGCACGGTAACTATACCGGGGCTTTCTGCAAATGCAGACATAACGGCTCCTAGCAAAAAGAAGGTCAATAAAAGTCTCTTCATAAATAGCTCCAATAAAAATTCATGCACTAAAAAATAGGTTCATCACTTCAAGATTTTCAATCTTATGCACTAATTGCACGCAGTTCGCCGTTAAAAATTCCTGCCAAGGTTCGAGCCAACAACGCGGCAATTATGATGGTAGCGAAAGCAAGAAGTCCTATAGCAATGCCTTCGGTCGCAAGGTTTTTTTCATAGGAAAAAAACTTCAAAGTAGACACTGCAGAAGCAGCCAGTGGGAAGCTGACGGACCACCACGAAATCCGAAATGGGCAGCAACGCGCAAGACGCCTAATTCGAACCAACAATACTGCCAGTATAAAAAGAGTGAGATAAAACAGTGCTGTCGCAAACAAATCGACATGCCCCGTCGTTGTCACATAAGCCGAAAATCCAACTGCAAATGGCGCCACCAAAATGAGCAACGAAGGTTGCATTGCACTGGGCATGGGAGTTTGGAAAAGCAACCTTGAAAATATGAGCGTGAACAGAGGAATCGTAAAGAAAAGGCCAACTGCCAACGCAAAAATCATCACGCCATGCATAGCGGGTAGATCCAGCGAAGGCAATCCAAGCGGTACGTCGAGCATACCAACGACTGGAACAATCCACGCCGGAGTTGCATGTTCGATCTGCTGCGGCTGTCCCATCCAGCGACTTACCGTCCACCATGCAAATACGGTCATTGCGAAGGCCCCTGCACTCCAAACAACTCTGGCCACCATCAGATTCCAATCCGCCAGAATGATCGGCAACAACAATAGACTGATCCAAATCGTGCCAAATAGACTGCCCGCAATTGGGTGCATAAATTCATTTCGAACCATTTCCGGTGCGGTAATGAGCTTGGTAACATAGGCAAAAATAAGTACAACAAAAGCAGCAACAGAAAATATGCCAATGACTAAGGATATCCATTCCGGGACACCAAAGATGGAATGAGCCAACCTCCATGCGACACTGAGTCCTGCCAATCCCATGACCGAACCAAAAAATCCCACCGGCAAATATTCGAAGCGCAAAGCAGTAAACTGCGTACTAAGAGTGGCACGCTTCATTTCATTCTCCATATATTTTTGAGTAGGGCTCGGTATCGCTCAGCTCCCGACTGACGTTCGAGGCGCATCAATCCGCAGCAGGGAAATCGACTGGTCAAAGCGGTATGGGAAGAAGTGTAGCCTGATAAATTTTATTTATTAATGCCTTAAATCTTACATAATTTGCTTATTCGTCTCAATCTCAATCGAAAAAACATGGATGCCCTCAGCCGCCTGTTGCCACTTTATCCACTCAGCACATCTGGTCGTCTCGGAAAACGCGTGGCTGGATGTAACGAAAAAAGAGAGAGTCCCCCTGCAGGCAGGTGACATCGTGATATTCCCGAAAGGCCGGAATCAAACGCAAATCTGTCAGAAAGCAAACGCGACGTTACGCTATCAGAGCTTAAAATTCGCAGGCAAGAAAAAAGGCCTCCATCGCTGGGGGCCTTGTATTCATTGGTGTTCTGTTGGCGGGGCATGTGTGGCTCGAACACACGACCTACGGATTAAGAGTCGCAAGCATTTTATAAAATATTTTTATTAATCAGTTATTTTCAGCGTTTGCCAAACTTCATTTCCAATTTCGCGCAGGGAGCATCAAATTTGATGCGTTCTTTGTTACGACACAATTACGGCACAACTGTCATCTCTTCAAAGCTTTTGTGACAGAACATCCTGCACCCGATCCATCACCAAATAGGCTACATGTATTTGCAGCGCACGTCGGAGAAAACGGGCCGGAAGCGGAGCCGGCCGTTCCGCAGGCCCCAAAAATCGTTGCCAATCAACAATCATTTTGCTCTCCCGCCACACATACCGGGGGGCATCACTACCTTACCGAAACGGGACAGTACTACTTTTGGCCACCACCCCGCGACATCCGTTTTTACAAGGATGATACTAACCATCAGAAAACGATTGAAACAAAATGTAATTTATCTAGGTCATATGCCATCTAACGACTAGGCAGTGCACTCGAGAAAGAAAATAAGGTCTGTTGTCGCAATATTTGTTTGTCTTATTTGAAATTCTTAGGGGAAATGGATCATGATCCGTATTGCCGCCACCGGCTCCTACCGAACCGTGTCTGCCCGCATCAAGCGGCACGCCACCGGCTTTACCCTGCTTGAACTCCTGGTCGTGATTCTCATTATCGGCCTTCTCGCCGGCATCGTGACTCCCCGCTATTTCGACCAGCTAAGCAAATCCAATACCAAAATAGCACGCGCCCAGATCTACGCCTTAGGCAAGGCGCTCGATCAGTACCGGCTCGATACAGGGCATTACCCCACGACCGAACAAGGTTTACAGGCACTCTCCGCGAAGGTCGACAATGAAGATAAATGGCAAGGCCCGTATCTGGAAAAGGCGGTACCGGCCGATCCATGGGGTCGCGCTTATATTTATAAATCCCCTGGCGATCACGACGACTACGATCTCAGTTCACTAGGCGCCGACGGACAGGTTGGCGGCGCCGGTGAAAACGCGGTTGTCGGTTCCTGGATGCAACACTAGGAAAACGCCATGAGCGATCCGCACATCCTTGAATTCGACATTGTGGCTAAAGCCCAGGCCGGCTTTATGCGCACACTGCGCATTGCCGCTGCCGATGCAGAGCTGGCAACGCGGCTTGCCGAACAAGGCGGCCTGCGCGTGCTGTCCTGTAAGCAACGCTCCGCCGGATTTTTCCCGGGAAGCCGCCGTAAAAGCGCGTTCAACCCGGTACGTCTGGATGTGGCCCTGTTCGCCCATGAACTCGGGTCGCTCCTGGAGGCCGGATTGGGAATCATCGAGGGCATCGAAACCCTGGCCGAGAAAGAGCGCTCCTCCGAAACCAGCCGCCTGCTTGAACGCCTGGTGCAGTCCCTTAAAGAAGGCCGGAATTTTTCCTCCGTGATGAGCGACAGGCCGGACGTGTTCCCGCAACTCTTGATCGCCACCATCGCGGCAAGCGAGCAGACCGGCGACATGGCGGATGCGCTGCGCCGCTACTCGATCAATTTCGAGACCCTGCGCGGCATTCGGTCGAAGGCCGTGGGCGCCGCGGTTTATCCGATGATGCTGCTTGCGGTCGGCTTCGTTGTCGTCCTGTTTCTGCTGGGTGTCGTCGTGCCCAAGTTTTCGACATTGATTGAAAGTTCGCGAGGCGAGATACCGTTCGCCTCCTTGATCCTGATTCAGATCGGGAAAACGATCAACTTACACCCGCAAGCGATGGCGGCCATTGTCATCGCCCTGATATTGACGCTGATATTGGGCATTCGCCGGGCATCCCGCGCCCACTGGAATCTGCCGATTCTGGAGCGGTTGCCACTGATCGGTACATTGATCCGCATGTTCCGTCACGCACAGTTCTATCGCACCAGCGGCATGCTCATCGAGGGCGGCATTTCTGCGGTTCGCGCCTTCGAGATGTGCGGTGAGCTGCTCAGTCCTCCTGACAAACAAAAACTTTTGAGCGCGGTGGCTTCCATTCGCGAGGGCTGCGCGATCGGCCCGGCTTTACAACGTGTCGGCCTCGCAGATCCGGTAGCGCTGCGCATGCTCACGGTTGCGCAGCGCACCGGGCAACTGGCGGAAATTCTAGCGCGCATCGCCACGTTCCAGGAAAACGCCTTGTCGCGCGCCATCGAGGTGGCGACACGCCTGTTCGAACCTATGTTGATGCTGTTTATCGGTCTCGTCATCGGCGCCATCGTGGTGCTCATGTATTTGCCCATTTTCGACCTTGCCTCCAGTCTCCAGTGAGCACCATGAAAAACGAAACCATTTCGCTCAGGCGTATTTTAGATGCCGAATCCATCATCGAGATGCAGCAGCAATCCAATTCCATGCTCGGAACGATGGAGCGGATAGAACAAAGCTTCGGCGCCGATTATCTCGAGGCTGCCGCGGCCTACTTCAAGATGCAGGCGGTCACGATAGACGACATGCGCAAGATGACACCCGATTTCGGCCTGATTCCGTTTGTCGAGGCCGGCAAGAGGAGCTGTGTCGCATTCTCGGACCCCGATGGCAAGTTGGTGCTGGTGACCGCAGACCCCCTCGACAGCCGGACCCGGGCCTGGATTTATGCGCGCCTGCGCAAGCGCGGGAATCTGGCGCCCAACTGGGGGGTCGCTTCCATCGGCGATCTGCGATCCTACTTGGTATCGATGCAGAAATCGGTGCGCGCGATGGACTCCGTCGGCATTTCGGACGGCGCCGCCGCAAGCGACAGCGCAGCCATATCGATCTCGATTGAAGGCATCAGCAGTACCGAAAGTCAGATCGTGCGCCTGGTCAATTCAACCATCTACGATGCGTTGCGCGCCGGCGCCAGCGACATTCATCTTGAAACCCGGGCGCAGGGCATGGACATCAAGTACCGCCTTGACGGCGTACTGACGCTGATCAAGCACATCGACGGCAGCGACACCTCCGCGCAGGTGCTCTCGCGCGTGAAGGTGGTTTCCGAACTCGACATCGCCGAACGCCGGATTCCGCAGGACGGCCGCTTCAAGGTGCTGGCCGAAGGCCGGGAAATCGATCTGCGGGTGTCGATCATGCCCAACCTGTTCGGTGAGGATGCAGTGTTGCGCATACTGGACCGGTATCACCTGGCAGGCGAACGAAAAGCCCTGACGCTGGAAACCCTGGGGTTTTACAAACCGGCAATGGCTTTTGTGCGCCGCCTTTCGTTGCTGCCGTACGGATTGCTGTTGGTCACCGGCCCCACCGGCAGCGGAAAAACGACGACGATCTATGCCGCCATCTCGGAAATCAATACCGGCTTGGACAAGATCGTCACTATCGAAGATCCGGTGGAGTATCAGTTGCCGGGCGTGCTGCAAATCCCCGTCAACGAAAAGAAAGGGCTTACCTTCGCTCGCGGGCTTCGCTCGATCCTGCGCCACGATCCTGACAAAATCATGGTGGGTGAGATCCGCGACGCGGAAACCGCGCAAATCGCGGTACAAGCGGCGCTGACCGGCCACCAAGTCTTCACCACCGTTCACGCCAACAATGTGTTCGATGTCATCGGCCGATTCGCGAACATGGGCGTGGACTCCTACAGCTTCGTCTCGGCGCTCAACGGCATCTTGGCGCAGCGGCTGGTCCGCGTCAATTGCCCGATGTGCTCTATCGCCGACCCGCCTTCGACGGAACTCATTGAACGCTCGGGACTGCGCAATGTCGCGCTATCTGGTTTCGATTTCAAGCGCGGCCTGGGCTGCGCGCATTGCCGCGGCAGCGGATTCAAGGGCCGGCGCGCCATTGCTGAAACATTGCCTCTTGACGATACGCTGCGCGACCTGATGGTTGAACGCGCGGCATTATCCCGGATCAAGCAGGCGGCCAGGCAAGCGGGACTGCGAACTTTGCGCGAAGCGGCGGTCGATATGGTCGCATCGGGTCTGACCACACTTGAGGAGATCAATCGTGTTACTCCCGTGGAATAAAACAGTGCGACTGGTGATCGATGCCGGCGCGATCACGGCGCGAGTGGCTTTTCGCGGCGCGCCGATAGTCGACATCGTTACACCCGTCGCCGCGATCGAAGACGACTTCGATCCGTATGGCGACATCGCCGGCGCAATCGGTCATACGATCGCCCAGCTATCGGCCCAGGCGTCCCGCCCTTTTCACGCGGTCGATGTGATCATTGCCGATAGTTTCGTCTTTTACGACGTGCTGGAGATGGATGCGCGCCTGCTGTCGTCTTCCGATTTGAATCGGGCTGCCGAGCTGGGGCTCACAGATACCCTGGGCATGAATGCCGGCGAATTGACGATCCGTTGCGCCGTCCAGAAAGGCGGGCTCAGCGTCGTGGTATGCGGCGTCCCTGTGGCGCTTCTGGACATAATCAAGCACGAGATCAAAGCGGCGGGATGCACTTTGAACCGCCTGGAACCGGCGTTCGCCGACTTCCTGAACCACCACCGTTCAGTGGGCGATCACCGCCATGCCTTGATCGTGCGGGTGAGAAACCATTCCCTGATGCTCGGTTTACTGCGCGACGGAACCTGGCAGGCCTTCGCCTCAGAGCGCTTGTCGACCAATGCCTGGACCGAATTGCGCGACTGCTGCGACGCATTTTGCAGCCGCATCAGCGTAATCGATTACGAAAGCCTGCCAATATTATTTGATGCTGAAATCGGCGACATGCCGGCGCACGCTCGCGACCGTTGGCGCCCGCTGGCAATCGCCAACGAAATCTTGTAGGAGTCATATCGTGTCTTCGCTTCGTTATCTCGATCTGAATTTCGGCATCCGCCGCAGCAATTCACAGCCGCTTGGCGCCGCCATTTTAACGCTGGGCGTTGCCGCCGGCGCCTATGCATTATTGCAATTGAGTTCGGCCTACGATGCGCGAAGAATCGAACAGATCGAAAACGACGCGCTGGGCAAGCGCAGAAATTTGTCGCAAAGCGATGCCGGCGACCATGCCAAGATTTCACCGGCCCAACTGCAGAGCTATCGCAATGCCGCGGTAGTTGCGAATCAGTTGCGCATGCCCTGGGACGATCTTTTGGGGATGCTCGAATCGGCGCCGATGGGCAATGTCGCGCTTCTATCGATAGAACCGATCCCGGCACGGCATCAACTGCGGCTTATCGCGGAGGCGCGGGATATCTCGACGATGCTCGACTATCTCAGCTATCTGCAGCAGCAGCCGATTCTGCACCAAGTCATCTTGAGTTCGCACCAGATCCAGCGCCAGTCGCCGGACTCGCCGGTGCGTTTCCAGATCCAGGCGCATTGGAGCGAGAAATGAAAATGAACATCAATTCCACGTTGCTGACAATACGCCACGAGCTTATCCGCCGGCTGGGATTAAAGGGAGCGCTCGGGCTGGCGCTTATCGTCCTGACCCTGTTGATACTGCTGCTGATTGCACCGCACCTGCAAAAGGAAGCCGGGCAGACCAGGTTGCAGACTGCCGCGCAGTTAAAGGCGCTCAACAGTGAGCGCCAGGTCCGCCAGAAGACGCCGGAAACCGGCGACCAGATCGCGCAATTCAACGCATGGTTTCCGGCAATCGGCCGCAATGCGGAGGACCTGCGCCGCATATTGGACGTGGCCGACAGGGTCAAGCTTGTGATCAATAAAGGGGACTACCAGATTTCGGGCGATACGGGCATGGCCTTCGTTAAGTATGAGGTCGTGCTGCCGGTTAAGGCGAACTACGGCACCATCCGCAATTTCGTCGCGGGGGTGCTCAACACAGTACCGTATGCCTCGCTCGTCGAATTGCGCATGGAGCGTCCGGCGGCAAATAACGACGTGCTCGACGCGCGCATTCATTTCACTCTCTTTTATCGCGGGATTTGATATGAGACTCCTCTTTACCCGCTACCGAAAATTGGTCCTGGCGCTGCTCGTAGGCATTCTGGCGTTATATTCCTCGCTGCATTTTCGACAAGGCTTTACCGAGGCCAGTCCGGTCGAAGCGGAGAGCCGCGCACGGGGCCGCGTTGCGCCGGCCCCTGTCGAGGAAAAACCATTGGCGATAAGCTTGCCCGAGCGCACCGGGCTGAGCGAGGCGCCGAAAGGCAATTTGTTTGCGTCGACCAGTTGGGCGGCGCCAACGCCTCCGCCTCCGTCTCCGCCCGCGGCAGCGCCGCCGCCACCGCCGCAGGCCCCTCCGTTGCCGTACAGTTTTGTAGGGCTGCTGGAAGATAGCGCCAAACCGACTGCCTTTCTATCCAACAAAGAGGCGCTCCTGATCGTGGCCGCCGGCCAGACGATAGACGGCAACTACCGGATCGATAAAGTCAGTTCCAAGGAAATAATCCTGACGTATCTGCCGCTGAATCAGAAGCAGATCATTCAAATCCAAGGGGGACTATAGTGCGCCATCCCACACTCTTTTCCGGCTTTCGGCTGGCGCGTCCGCTCGCGACGCTGCTGATCGCCGGCATCCTGGCCGGCTGCGCCGCTCAGCGTTATAACCAGCAAGGGCAACGTCAAATCGCGCAGGGACAAACCGAACAGGGATTACAGAACCTGCATCACGCCAGCGTTTTGGAGCCCGACAATTTACGCTACCGGCTCGATTACATGGATCACCTTAATGATGAAACCAGAAAATTGACACAGCGCGGTGAAGCCCTGCGCATAGCCGGTGAGTTCGACGACGCGCGCGATCATTTTCTGACGGCGCTCAGGTTCGATCCATCCAATGAGCGCGCCAAACGCGGCATCGCCGATATCGAGCGGGATGTCCGCCACGCCGGGATTCTCTCCGAGGCGGAGAAACTGTTCGCTGCCGGCAAACTCGATGCGGCCAAGGAGCGCCTCCAGCTAGTGGAGCTCAGCGACCCGTCCAATAAGCGCGGACGGGATTTGATGCGCAAGATAGATGACGAACTCGACAAACAGCGGCGCGCAAAGGAAGCGGTGGTTGCAAGCCAATCCATATTGAAAAAACCGATCACCCTGCAATTCCGCGATGCCAATCTGCGCATGGTATTCGAAGCGCTTTCGCGCACCACCGGCCTGAATGTCATCTTCGACCGCGACGTGAGGCCCGATTTGAAGACCACCATCTTCGTACGGTCGGGAACGATCGAAGACACAGTTGATTTGATCCTGCTGCAAAGCCAGCTTGAAAAGAAAACGCTCAACGCCAATACGATGTTCATCTATCCGGCGATTCCGGCGAAACAGAAAGAGTATCAAGAACTCAAGGTACGTACTTTCCAGATCTCCAACGGCGACGCAAAATATATCCAAAGCATGCTAAAGAACGTGCTGAAGATAAAGGAAATACAGGTCGATGAACACAGCGGCATGCTGGTTCTGCGCGATACGCCTGAAGCGCTGTCGGTGGCTGCCAAGATCATTGCAGCGCACGATCTGGCCGCAGCAGAAGTCATGCTTGAGGTTGAAGTGCTGGAAATTTCGCGCGACAAACTAAGCAATCTCGGCATAGAGTGGCCGGATACTTTCAGCTTGTCGACCCCGACAGATGCAGCCGGCGGTGCGCTGACATTCGGTGCGCTCAAACACGTGACCGGTAATCAGCTGCTGACCACCCCGCTGCAAGCGACCCTGAAT
>DATMOE010000146.1:0-4321 GCA_035568435.1 Herbaspirillum sp.
TGGCATTCGATGCGGGCCAGCGCGAGCTGTGCCGGGTCGTTATCGGCGTAGGCGGGCGCTGCCGGCAGCAAGGTGGTGAGACGGTCTTCCCAAGCGCACCAGGCACGGGCTGCGCGCATCTCGATGGCCGCATCGTTGCAAGTCAATTGTGCGTAATAGGCGCTGATCAGGTCGTGCCTTTCGCTCTGCGCTATCGGCGCTTGGAATTGCTCCCATTCATCCGGGAAAAGATGTGAAACGCCATCCTCATACAACCAGCGCAATTCGTTGCGCCTGGCCGTAAATACACCGCGCAGCACCATCGCCCGCACGCGTTCGGGAAAGCGTTGCGCATAGGCCAACGCCAGTGTCGCGCCCCATGATCCGCCCATTAATACCCAGCGTTCGATGCGGCAGTGCACGCGCAATTTTTCGATGTCTTCGATCAGATGGTCGGTGGTGTTGTCGGTCAAACTGCCGAACGGCGTCGAGCGGCCGCAACCGCGCTGATCGAATAACACGATGCGATAACGTTGCGGATCGAACCAGCGCCGATCGGTTTTGGTACAGCCGCCGCCGGGTCCGCCGTGTAGAAACAGGGCCGGCGTGCCGAGCGGATTGCCGCACATTTCCCAATAAATGCGATGGCCGCCGCCCACCGCCAGACTGCCGCTGGCGTAAGGCACGATCGGCGGATAACGCTGCGGCTCGCGCATACTATTTATCCATGCCTCCCAGGCAGATATATTTAATCGTCAGATAATCATCGATGCCGTAATGCGAGCCTTCACGTCCCAAGCCCGATTGCTTGACGCCGCCGAAGGGCGCAACCTCGTCTGAAAGCAGGCCTGTATTCACGCCCACCATGCCGCTTTCCAGCCCCTCTGCGACGCGCCAGATACGGCCGATGTCGCGTGAATACAGATAACTGGCGAGGCCGAATTCGGTGTCGTTGGCCAACGCCAAAACCTCTGCTTCCGTTTCAAAGCGAAACAGCGGCGCCATCGGTCCAAAGGTTTCTTCGCGTGCTACGCGCATGCCGGAAGTCACTTCAGTGAGCACCGTCGGTTGAAAGAAATTGCCACCCAGCGCGTGACGCCCGCCGCCGAGCAGCACGCGCGCGCCTTTTGCGAGCGCGTCGGCGATGTGCTCCTCGACTTTCGCTAGCGCTTCCTGATTAATCAACGGTCCCAGGGTAACGCCGGCATCGTGTCCATTACCCACTTGAATGCGTTCGACTGCGGCGACAAATTTTTGCGCAAACGCATCGTAGATACCAGCCTGAACATAGATGCGATTGGCGCAGACGCAGGTCTGGCCGCTATTGCGGTATTTCGATGCGATCGCCCCTGCTACGGCGGCATCGATATCGGCGTCGTCAAACACAATGAACGGTGCATTTCCGCCCAATTCCAACGACAATTTTTTGACGGTTGCGGCCGATTGCCGCATCAGCAAGCGGCCTATTTCGGTCGAGCCGGTGAAGCTCAATTTACGCACTATCGGATTCGACGTGAGTTCGCCGCCGATGACTTCGGGCGCACCGGTGACGACGTTGAACACGCCGGCCGGCACCCCTGCCTGCTCGGCCAAAGCGGCCATCGCCAGGGCCGAGAATGGCGTTGCTTCCGCAGGTTTAAGAACCATGGTGCAGCCGGCGGCCAATGCAGGCCCTACCTTGCGCGTGACCATCGCGGCCGGGAAGTTCCAGGGCGTGATCGCCGCGCAAACACCGATCGCCTCTTTGATGACGATAATCCGGTTGGCCTGTGAAGACGCGGCAATGACATCGCCGTAGGTGCGTTTGCCTTCTTCGGCGTACCAATCGATAAAAGCCGCCGCGTACTTGATTTCAGCTTTGGATTCATTGAGCGGCTTGCCCTGCTCTGTGGTCATGATCGAGGCCAGGTCGTCGATATGCAGCAGCATTAATTCGCCCCATTTGCGCAATATGGCGCCGCGCTCCTTGGCAGTTTTTTGGCGCCAGCTTTTACCTGCCGCGTGCGCCGCTTCAATGGCGCGTTTTGTTTCGGCGACACCCATCAACGGCACCGTGCCGATTTCTTTGCCGGTGGCGGGGTCCGCGACCGGCATGGTGTTGCCGTTGTCTGCACCGCACCAGCTGCCGTTGAGGTAAGCCTTTTCAGAAAATAGGGAAGGGGTTTTTAGTCGCATCATGATTGAGCCTCATCGGAAGTCGGTAGTGCAGTGGATGATCGATCTCGCTACAACGATTTATAGGCCGCAGCAGCACCGGATTAAATTCTTTTCCGTTTATTCGCCGCCCCATCGACGCAACAGCTTGGCGTCGAATCCGAATAAATCCAGCGTGCGGCCGATGGTGTGATCGACCAGGGCTTCTATCGAGTCGGGCCGGTTATAAAACGCCGGCATGGGCGGACAAATAATCGCGCCGGCCTCGGTGGCGGCAACCATATTGCGAAGATGCCCGAGATGCAGCGGCGTTTCGCGCACCATCAGGATCAGCCGCCTGCGTTCTTTTAAAATGACATCGGCCGAACGCGATAACAAATTGCTGGTGACGCCGGTGGCGATCTCGGCCAAGGTTTTCATGGAGCATGGTGCAATCACCATGCCCATGGTGCGGAAGGAGCCGCTGGCAATGGCGGCGCCGATATCGGCATTGGCATACGATACGTCGGCCAGATCGCGAATGTTGTCGATACTGAAATCGGTTTCATGTGACAGCGTTACTTGCGCCGAGCGGCTCATGATCAGATGTGTTTCAACCTTGAGTTCACGTAGCACCTGCAGCATGCGAATGCCGTAAATGATGCCGGAAGCGCCGCTGATGCCGACAATGATGCGAGGACGCTGGTCTGAGGTGTTCTGCATAAATGCTCTCGAATTATTGGCTAATGAAAATGCCATTTAAATGGCGATTCTACTTCAGACTCGCACGCATTCGAGCGCAGCGCATGCGGCTGCAATGGCGAACGTTTAAATGGCGCGCCTTTCGCCGCCGTCAACATCGACCAGCGCACCTTGTACGAAAGAAGCGCTTGGCGACGCGAGAAATGCGGCCATTTGACCTATCTCGCTGGGTTCGCCAAATCGGGTAATGCGGCAGGCGCGCAGCAGCGCATCTTGCGCTTGTTCCACTGCGATCCCCTGCGTAGCGGCAATCCGGTTGATATTTCTCGTCAAGCGTTCCGTGGCGATTCTTCCCGGATTGATGGCATTCACGCGCACCGAATCCTGCTGCCCGATCTGCGCGATGGCTTTGGTGAAATGGAGTAAGGCTGCGTTGACCGAACCGCCGATAGTGAACTCGCTTTCGGCTGTCCAGCCGCCGATACCGATGATATTGAGAACCGTTCCCTTGCTAGCGTGCAAGTGCGGCCAGGCCGCCCTGGTCATGCGAACGCAGGCGCGAAATTTCAATGCGAAGCCATCGTCCCAATCCTGCTCGGAAAGCGTAAAAAAATCGCCGCGCGCAGTTGCGCCGGCGTTATTGACGAGAATGTCCAGTTGGCCGAAGGTCTGCACTGCATGCGCAATAGCCGCATCGGCCGATTCGGGCGCACGCAAATCCGCAGCCACTGTCGTGACGCGGACATTGAAATCGGCAGCCAGCGCTACGGCCACACTTTCCAGCAATGCTTTATCCCGCGCCACCAGACACAGATTGACACCTTCACGCGCCAATTCGGCAGCAATCGCCGCACCGATGCCACGATTGCCGCCGGTAATCAGCGCGGCTTTTCCTTTCAGTTGCAGATCCAAGAATTTCCCTCAATAAAATAATCCGCTACCACATCGCTTCGCCGCGTTGCGCGCGTTGCAGCATGTCTTGCTGAAACAAGGGCGAGCCGAAGCCAAGCTTCTCACCGTTGATTTCATAGAAGAACGGCCGGCCGCTCTGCATGCTGAAGTGTTGCATCCATGCCAGCAACGGCTGATCTGGATCGCGTCCGGCGGAGCGCAATAAATAAGCCGGTTGATTGCGCCATTGGATCAGCACAATGATGACGCCGAGTTGCTTGGGCCAGAACGCGTCTGGAAACGGACTCTCCGGCAACATCCAGGCACACGTGAAATTGCGGCACGGCGATTGCGGCCGCTCGTCATAGATCGTGCAGCCGCCCTCGCGCACAAAATGACAAGGCGTGCCCGACTTCATTTCATGCCCCCGAATGGTACCGGCCATCCAGCCGTCGCAGCAGGCGGTACAGGCGCCGCAACTGCGCGTAGAAGACGCAGCAGCGGCGACTGCCAATTGAATCACTTTGCCACAACATTTCTTGTATTTTTCGCCGCTGCCGCATGCGCAGGGGTCGTTACGGCCTGGCTTCATTTTTTCCCCGCAGTGGGAAAATGC
>DATMOE010000147.1:0-2795 GCA_035568435.1 Herbaspirillum sp.
CGATTCGAGCCGGCCGATTGCTGCGATCGAGGCAGAATTACGCACGATCCTGGCGGCTGTCTTGAGCAAAGCGCCCCGGTCTCTATGAGCGATTCTCTCTACCCCTGGCAACGCGAAAGCTGGCAGCAGCTACAGCAATTGCGCGTGCGTTTGCCGCATGCCATTTTGCTGTACGGCGCAGAGGGCATCGGTAAAACGCATTTTGCCGAGGCATTTGCCCAATCGCTGCTATGCGAAACACCGCAGTCGGATGGACATGCCTGCGGATCATGCGTAGCGTGCGGCTGGTTTGTGCAACATAACCATCCCGATTTTCGGCGAGTGCGGCCGGAAGCGCTGGATGACGAAGCCGGCGCCGAAGCCGACGCTGAGGAAAAGAAGACTGCCAAGGCCAGCAAAACACCTTCCAAAGAAATCAAAATCGATCAGATCCGGGCCTTGGCCGATTTCATGAATGTCTCTACCCATCGCTCCGGCATGCGCGTCGTGGTGTTGTATCCGGCCGAAGCGCTGAATAATGCTTCGGCCAATGCGCTGTTGAAAACGCTGGAAGAGCCGCCGCCGGATACCATTTTTCTGCTGGTCTGCAATCGGCTCGATCGCTTGCTGCCGACCATCTTGTCGCGTTGCCGTAAATTTGCCTTGGCGCTGCCCTCGCAAGCCGAAGCGCTGCACTGGCTGAAGCAACAAGAGTTCAGCGATGCCGATGTCTGGCTGGCCGAGCAGGGCGGTGCGCCCTTGGCGGCATTGGAGGCGGCGCATGCGGAAGGGCGCGAAATGCTCGATGAGCTGCTGACTTTCCTGAGTGCGCCATCGGTCGAGCGCGCACTCAAGACGGCCGATCGCATGCAAAAAACGCCGGTAGTGCAGTCGGTCGGCTGGACGCAACGCTGGCTGTACGATTTATTGTCTTCGAAGATGGCATCGACCGTGCGTTATTATCCGCGCCGCAAACGCGAGCTGACGGCGTTGGCCGGCAAGCTGGAAACGCAGTCGCTGCTGGCGGCAATGAAGCAGCTTAATGAGCGGCGCGCGATTGCGGAGCATCCCTTATCGGCCAAGTTATTTATCGAAGATATGCTGTTGGCTTATGCGGCCTTATGCCGATTGGCATGACATCGATTTACGCACATCGCGATGCGACGCCATCGGACCTTCCCGTCATCGTCGATATTTACAATACAACGATTGCTTCGCGTGAAGTCACGGCTGATACTGAGCCGGTATCGGTGGCGTCACGTCAACACTGGTTCGCCGGACATTCGCCGCAACACCGGCCGTTGTGGGTGGTCGAGCGTGAGGGCGAGGTCATCGGATGGTTGTCGTATTCGGATTTTTACGGACGGCCCGCTTATGCCGCTACCGCGGAGCTATCGATTTATATTCATCCATCGGCCCGCGGACAGGGGTTGGGGCGTTATTTCCTGACGCAGGCGGTAGGACGTGCCGCCGATTACGGCATCCATACCTTGCTCGGTTTTATATTTGCCCACAATCTGCCGAGTCTGGGGCTATTTGAAGCGTTCGGTTTTGCGCGCTGGGGTCATCTGCCTGGTGTGGCGGTACTGGATGGCGTGGAACGGGATTTGTTGATTCTGGGTAAACGGGTGAATTTAGAGCGCCAGGAATAATGATGCGATTCGAACGCTATTGCTTTTCAAATTTCACTTTAATTCAACTTCTACGCAGGTTGGCGCTACTGTTATTGCTCGGCTTTGGCGTTTTGCTGCCCAGCTTTGGACAAAATGTGACGCCGCCAACATCGCCCCTGACCGATGACGAGCGCGCCTTGCATGTGCTCAATCGCCTGGCCTACGGTCCCGCCCCGGGCGATCTCGAACAAATCCGCAAATCGGGCGTGCGCGCCTATATCGCAGCGCAGCTTAATCCCGGATCGATTCCCTTGCCTGCCGACTTGCAGGCGCAACTCGACAGCTTGAACACGTATCAGCTCACGCCTGCGCAAACTTTTCTGCAGTACGGGCCGCCATCGTTTGCGCGCAACACCGCATCGGTTGAAGAAATAAATCAATCGCGTCAGCGTGCCGCCCGTGAGATCACGCCGCAGACGCATCAGGCGCGCATCTGGCAGGCAGTGGAAAGTCCGCGTCAGTTGCAGGAAGTGATGACGGAATTCTGGTTCAATCATTTCAATGTTTTCGAAGGCAAGAACTGGGATCGTTATTGGATCGCCGATTTTGAAAAATCGGCGATCCGTCCCAATGCCTTGGGTAACTTCAGGCAGTTGCTGGGGGCCGTCGCACATCATCCGGCCATGCTGTTTTATCTCGATAACTGGCTCAGCAGCGGTGTCGATACGCCGGAAGCAAAAGGCCAGTTCAAGGGCCTCAACGAAAACTACGCGCGCGAGTTGATGGAGTTGCATACGCTGGGTGTCGATGGCGGTTATACCCAGGCCGATGTGATTGCGATGGCGCGGGTATTGAGCGGCTGGACGATCGATGTAAAAGGCATGCGTCAAGGGCAGGCAGGCGCGGCATTTTTGTACAATCCGCGCCGTCACGATAGCGGCGCGAAAGTGTTGTTGGGACAAACCCTGCAGGCCGCAAACGGCCAGCAAGAAGGCGAGCGCGCACTGGATTTGCTGGCGGCGCATCCATCCACGGCAAAATTCATCAGTACCAAATTAGTGGAATATTTCGTATCCGATCAGCCCGATCCGGTGCTGGTCGATCAACTGGCGCGACGCTTTCAAAGCAGCAACGGCGATATCAAAGCGGTACTGCAGGTGTTATTCGACAGTCCGCAATTCTGGTCCCGAAAAAATTATCAGA
>DATMOE010000148.1:0-2349 GCA_035568435.1 Herbaspirillum sp.
GGTTTGATGCAAGTGCAGCTTGAAACGACCGTGCCGGTCATTTCTTCCGTGCTGACACCGCATCATTTTCATTCGCATGACGAGCATCAGCAATTCTTTCATCAGCATTTTGTGGTCAAAGGCGTCGAAGCAGCACAGGCCTGCGCCGATACGGTCAAGAAGTTGAAGGGATTGTCGGCGCTGCCGCAATCGCGTGTTGCCGATCGGGCTGCTTAAGCCGATTGCGCCGGATCGGCCTCTACGGCGACCGATATGGTGTTTAATCTTTCCTGTGCCGCCGGATAGCTTTCATGGCTATGCCAGGCGTTGCTGCTCGGCGCCAGATCGCGTAATTCCTCGATGATAAACATGCGCCAGCAGCGTTCCGGCGGCAATCCGCCAGTAGGCCTGCCGCCGGACATGCCGCCGTACTGATAAACCAGCACCACATCTTCGCCGTAACGACCTTTACCGATGGCGTGCGGGCTGAACTCGCGCGGCTCGGATTTGTAAATGGCTGTCAGCGAAGTGCGGTTGCGGATGGCATCGGCAAGGGGGGCAAGTTTATAGTCAAACATGGTCTCGATTGTTTATCCGGGGGGACTGGCGGTTACCGGGCCGGTAACGCGTATTGGGGTGTTGACCGCGATTCTACGGATGGGTTCAACAATGGGGCGGGGCGGGTCGTTTTAAAGAATATTGCCGCAGCACGACTGTTTCGCTAGAATCGATGCGCTGTCACCTATTGACGGCAACGTCGCTCGGACGGTTCCGGGCGCTTACGTGAAAGAAATCCATGTCGCAAATCAAGCCTGCGCGCGTCTTTTCGCGCATCAATCGTCTCCCGCCTTACGTTTTTAATATCACCGCAGAACTGAAAATGGCCGCCCGCCGTCGTGGCGAGGACATTATCGATATGTCCATGGGCAACCCCGATGGCGCCACCCCGCAGCATATTGTCGATAAGCTGATCGAAACCGTGCAACGCCCGGATACCCATGGCTATTCCGCATCCAAGGGCATTCCCCGCTTGCGGCGGGCGATTTCGCATTGGTACCAGCAGCGTTACGAGGTGGATATCGATCCCGATAGCGAAGCGATTGTCACGATCGGCTCGAAGGAAGGGCTGGCGCATCTGATGCTGGCGACGCTGGATCGCGGCGATACGGTATTGGTGCCTAATCCGAGTTATCCGATTCACATCTGGGGTGCGGTGATTGCCGGCGCGGATATCCGCTCGGTGCGGATGAGTCCCGGCGTCGATTTCTTCGAGGAATTGGAACGCGCAATCCGTGAAAGTTATCCGAAGCCGAAGATGATGGTGCTGGGTTTTCCGTCGAATCCAACGGCGCAATGCGTTGAACTGTCGTTTTTCGAGCGTGTGGTCAAGCTGGCGCGAGAGCATGACATTCTGATCGTGCACGATCTGGCGTATGCCGATATCGTCTACGACGGCTGGAAAGCGCCATCGATCATGCAGGTGCCGGGCGCGCGTGAGGTCGCCGTTGAATTCTTTACACTTTCGAAGAGTTACAACATGGCGGGCTGGCGCATCGGCTTCATGGTCGGCAATCGGGAGTTGGTCGCCGCGCTGGCGCGCATCAAGAGTTATCACGATTACGGCAGTTTTACGCCGGTGCAGGTTGCGGCGATTGCGGCGCTGGAAGGCGACCAGAGTTGCGTTTCGGAAATTTGTGCGCAATATCAGCGTCGGCGCGATGTCTTGGTCAAGGGTTTGAACGAAGCCGGCTGGCCGGTCGAAAAACCGAAGGCATCCATGTATATCTGGGCCAAAATTCCAGATGCTTATTTACATCTGGGTTCGTTGGAATTTTCCAGGCAATTGCTGGAGAAGGCCAAGGTGTGCGTATCGCCGGGCGTTGGTTTCGGCGAATATGGCGATGATTATGTCCGGTTCGCGCTGATTGAAAACGAGGTGCGGATTCGGCAGGGGCTGCGTGGGATTAGAACGATGTTGCGCGCGGATTCGTCGGGTAATTAAGCAACAAAAAAGGGTGCATACGCTGCAGCGCGTGATGCACCCTTTTTCATTAGCACCATCAATGATGGATCTGACTGTAGGAAAAATGCCGGCGGCGACCGCGTATTACAGGTTGCGCCGCGAAGAGCGAGCCGACGATATCGGCAATGATTTGTGTGAAATTCATGTTGTTCTCCTAAATCGGTAATTTAACGTGCGTCACTTTCAAGCCATTTGTTGCTGTCGTTGCGGTCATCGTTTGGTTGATGGCAAAACGATGAAGAAACTATAGGCGTCTGGAGGCGGTAGATAAATAAGGCGATTTTGGAAAGACTGTATTAATTTCAGTGACAATAAAGCCGCCTACAAGCTAGATGCCGCTTGCTGCG
>DATMOE010000149.1:0-5313 GCA_035568435.1 Herbaspirillum sp.
GCGACGATGATGAGATCGCCCGGCTGCAAGCCTGAGGTCATTTTGTCCAGATCCGCAAACCCGGTCGGCACGCCGGTAATATCGCTATTGCTGTCGCGGTTATAGAGTTCGTCGATCCGTTCCACCACCTGGGTCAGCAAAGGCTGAATTTGCTGGAAGCCTTGGGAACCGCGCGCGCCCTCTTCGGCAATCGCAAAAATCTTCGATTCAGCCTCATCGAGCATCTGTTTGACTTCTTTGCCCTGCGGACTGAAGGCCTGCCCCGATATTTCATCGGAGACGGTAATCAACTTGCGCAACACACCGCGATCCCGCACGATTTCAGCGTAGCGGCGAATATTGGCGGCCGAAGGCGTATTCTGCGCCAGCGCATTCAGATACGACAGGCCGCCAACTTCTTCGGCCTTGCCGGTGCCGGATAATGAATCGAATACGGTGATGACATCGGCAGGACGCGATGCATTGATCAGCTTGACGATGTGCTGAAAGATAAGGCGATGATCGTAACGATAAAAATCGTCGGCATGGACGAAGTCGGCGATCCGATCCCACGCTGCGTTGTCCAGCAACAAACCGCCTAGAACGGACTGTTCGGATTCAATCGAATGTGGAGGTACGCGAAGCGCGTCGAATTGCGGGTCGGAAGGTGCACTCATGGCGCGAATTATACCTGTAAGGTTTCGTTAGCAATGGAGAACTCATTTCATTCATAGGCAAAAGTGCGAATGAGGCTATTTGGCTGAAGTGCAAGGCGCGTCGCGCAGCCCAGGGGTGCAGCAGGGAATTCGAACAGCATGCTGTTCGCCTGCGGAACGGTTCACGCCTGCAAGCGTGAATGCGTCCTGCAAGGAGCTCCCTGGGCAAGTGGCGCAACGCAGCAATTCTGCCAAATAGTCCATTCGTGCTTATGCCTATGGATGAAATGAGTTCTAACTAAGCATGCCATCGAAATATTGATGTTTCATGCTATGAAATTGCGCTGATATCAAGCTGTACTACAACAAATATTGCAACAAATTCAGTTGTCATTCAGTTACATACAGGCGAAAAAAAGCCAGGCGAACCTGGCTTTTTCTGCCTCAAAGGGCTGGGCTGATCGTGCGTAGGCTGAAGACAGCTTATGCGTGCTCGCCGATGACGGCGACAACAACATCAACCAGCACGTCGGTATGCAGTGCAACAACGATTGGATGATCGCCGGTCGTCTTCAACTGGCCCAATGGCATACGCACTTGCGCTTTTTCAATCGCGAAACCTTGCTTGGTCAATGCTTCGGCGATATCGGCATTGGTAACGGAACCGAACAAACGGCCGTCAACACCCGATTTTTGCGTAATCTGCACGGTCAGACCGCTCAATTTTTCGCCTTGCGACTGCGCAACAGCCAGACGTGCCGCAGCAGCTGTTTCCAGTTCTGCGCGCTTGGTTTCGAATTCGGCGATCGCAGCGGCTGTTGCACGACGCGCTTTGCGTTGTGGAATCAGAAAATTGCGGCCGTAGCCGTCTTTGACGCGCACGACTTCGCCCAGACCGCCCAGATTAATGACTTTTTCTAACAAAATAACTTGCATGTTTTTCTCCTGTTCTTAGGCGTGATGCAGATCGGTATAAGGCAGCAGCGCGAGAAAGCGTGCGCGCTTGATTGCAGTGTCGACCTGGCGCTGATAATGCGCGCGCGTTCCGGTCAGGCGTGCCGGCATGATCTTGCCGTTTTCCTGGACGAAATCTTTCAGTGTATCGACGTCCTTGTAATCGACCTGTTCAACGCCGGCGGCGGTGAAACGGCAGAATTTTTTGCGCTTGAACAAAGGGTTTTGTTGTTGGCGTTTTTGCTTGAGCTTGCTTTTATCGAATTTTTTACCGAATGCCATTTTTGGCTCCTGTATCTAAAATATTGGGTGCAGATTCTGAAACAGTTTCAAAATCGACGATGTGAAATACAAGACTTTTGCTATTACGGTGCTTGCGCGCCAGAAAACCGTTGAATTGAAAGAACTGCCCCAATTCAGCCTGATTGAATCGTCCTGAAATTTCGCCTACCGCCAGCGCGGAGATTTCAAATTCGATCAACCGGGCAATACCTGCTTCCATTTGTGAAGAACGATGTTCCAGCCGGGCTGAAACGATCGGGATGCCTGCCGGCGTGTAACGTAAAATATCGCGTTCGGCTATGCAGGCTACAAATTGAAACTGGTTCACGCTCCCTGATTTACGGATTTGCCGTAAAGCTTGTCTTGTTGACTATGCAGCCGGTGCTTCGACACGGCTGCTCTTGGCTGCATCTTCTTTCTGAACGGACTTCAGAATAGGCGATGGAGCAGTCTCTGCCTTCTTCATCTTCACGGTCAGGTGACGCAGAACCGCATCGTTGAATTTGAAACCGGTTTCGATTTCAGCCAGCGTTTCGCCATCGACTTCGATGTTCAGGCACACATAGTGCGCTTTAGCCAGTTTCTGGATTTGATAAGCCAATTGGCGACGGCCCCAGTCTTCTACGCGATGCACTTTGCCGCCGCGTGTAGTGACGATGCTTTTGTAGCGCTCGATCATTGCAGGCACTTGCTCGCTTTGATCCGGGTGCACGATAAATACGATTTCATAATGACGCATGTAATCTCCTTAAGGACGGATTAAAAATCGCCCACCTCGGCGTCAAGACGAGTGTGGGAAGAGGAAAACCAAGCATAATACATTCAAACTTTACAAAACTCAATGAATTCAGCAATTTATCGATAGGCGTCAAACCGACCTCGCGGCAGTGATCCAAATAGTTGCATGACGCTTGCTTTCCCTTGGCAACTGTATAAAAATACAGCCTGTGATTACAACCAGCGCTCCAGCGCAATCGCCATGCTGAAACTAACCGCGCGCCAAGAACAAATCCTCAATCTGATTCGGAACGCCATCGAAAATACCGGCTTCCCGCCGACCCGCGCCGAAATTGCCACCGAACTGGGATTTCGCTCCGCCAATGCGGCGGAAGAGCATTTACAGGCCTTGGCGCGCAAAGGCGCGATTGAAATCTCCCCAGGCACCTCGCGCGGCATCCGTCTGCGCGACATGGGGCACGAGCGGCAACCGGGCATTTTCGGCCCGCGCCAGATGGCTTTGCCTCACGCATCCTTAATGCAACTGCCGCTGATCGGCCGCGTCGCAGCCGGCTCGCCGATCCTGGCCGAAGAACATGTCGATGCCAGCTATAACGTCGATCCTTCACTGTTTTCCGCCAAACCCGACTTTCTGCTGAAGGTGCGCGGTATGTCGATGCGCGACGCCGGCATTTTCGATGGCGATCTGCTGGCGGTCAAAAAGACCGATACGGCGCGCAATGGCCAAATCGTGGTAGCGCGCCTGGGCGATGAAGTCACGGTGAAACGCTATAAGAAAACCGGCAGCGTCATCGAATTGCTACCTGAAAACCCCGATTTCCAGACCATACGCGTCGATGGCGGCAGCGGCGAATTCGCGCTGGAAGGCTTGGCCGTCGGCCTGGTGCGTAGCTGGAACTAAAACTAGCGCTGGAACTACCCAAATCAAACAGAACAAGCCCGCCGATGTGCGGGCTTTTTTCTTGTTTGTTCTACGGATAGCTTTAAAGAAATATCACTACACTGCCTGCTAATTAGATTCCATAACTTCGTGTATCTACTCCATTGATCGATCATTTTGAGGAAATCCAGATGGCAAAGCGCGGTGGCAAGCCTGCGATAAAGGCAAAAACCATTATCTATAACAATAAACCGCGCATTGAAGATCTGCTTGCCATTCGCAAAGCGTTAGATATGGTCGTCGAACGCCGCTTCGATGAAGCGAGAAAAATATGCCTCGCAGTCCTTCAGCATGCACCCAATCTGGTTTTCGCCAATCACGCCATGGGTTTGATAGAAAGCACCGTGGGAAACTATCCGGCGGCAGAAGGTTGGCTGCGCAAAGCGCTACCGTTCGATCCGAAAAATGCCGAATACTTGACTAATCTGGGCACTGCACTACTGCGCCAGGACAAAATCGACGAGGCAATAAAACAGTTTGAGGCGGCGATTGCCGAAGCGCCCGAACATGGACCGGCGCGGATCGGCCTGGCCGACGCATTGCACGAAAAGAACGATCCCGATGCCTCCGTGGCCTATTTTGAAGATGCCGTCCGGCGTGAACCGGACGCCCCCGGGCCGCTGACCCATCTGGGCAAGGCATTGATCGATGCCGGCCGCCATAAGGAAGCGGTCGAGACACTGTTCAAGGCTATGGCCATACAGATCAATTACGCGCCGGCGCATACCAATCTGGGGATCGCCTTTGAGGCCATGGGCATGCTCAATGAAGCGGTGCAAAGCCATATCACTTCACAGATGCTCGATGGCGAGAACATCTATGCCATGAACAAATTGGCCGATACCTATAATAAACAGCGCGACTTCGAGAAAGCCCACGAAATTTACCGGCGCGTCATCGAACTGGCGCCGAACGATCCCAACAGTCATCTGAAACTCGGCTCCATGATGTATTCACAAGATGAAAGCCGCTACGACGAAGCCATGGCGCTATTCCGGCACGCGCTGATGCTCAATCCCGATCTGCCCATGACCCATAACAATATCGGCGCGACCATGTATGGCCATGGCCTGATCGACGAAGGCATCGCCGCCATGGAGCAAGCCCTTGCCTTACGGCCCAATTACAAAATGGTGCGCCACAATCTGGCGCTGGGACAGTTACTGAAAGGCAGATACAAGGAAGGCTGGGAAAATCACGAAGTACGTCTGACACTGGCCGAACGCCAAGCAGTCTATGTATTAGTGCATAAGCTGTTCAAAGTTATTCCCAAATGGGACGGCAAGTCGTCGTTGCAGGGTAAATACCTGCTCTTGATGCACGAACAAGGTTACGGCGACACCATTCAATTCGTCCGCTACGTCAAGATTCTGCAGGAACAAGGCATCCAAGTCGCAGTACATGTCGTGGATGGGCTGGAACGCTTATTCCGCACCCTGTCGCCGCAAGTCAAACTGGTCCGCCATGCAGATAAGTTACCGAATTGCGACCTCTCCTACTTGATGATGAGTTTGCCGCTTGCGCTAGGCACCGATACGATCGAGCAGATTCCAGCCTATCCGTCGTATCTGAGCGCAAACGACAACGATATCTTCAAATGGCAGTTGTTTTTACAGCAAAAAGCGATTGTGGCCGCGCCCAAGCTGCGCGTCGGCCTGGTATGGGCGGGTAATCCAGATCACGGCAGCGACCATAAGCGTTCGATTCCGCTCGAGACCATCGCCTCGCTGCTCGATCTGAAGGAGATTCAATTTGTCTCCCTTC
>DATMOE010000150.1:0-3441 GCA_035568435.1 Herbaspirillum sp.
GTAAGTCGTCCGATAAGTAGAACGCATTCACGCTTTAATTCATGCCTCCCATGCATTTTTTTCATTCGGTTACGCACGCTTACAGTTGAATCTTTTCGATATCACTTCATCAGAAAATCGACAGATACAGTAGGCATGTCACTAACTACGAAAGCCCACAATGAAAAAAACTCTTCGCGCTGTCTTTGCTTCGATTCTACTGGCCAGCACGCTGGCCGGTTGCATCATTGTTCCGTTGGGAGGCCCCGGCTATCATCATCATGAGCGTTACTATGATTGATCAATAAGTTGCTCAATAAGTTACTCAATAAAGAGCGTTTCTGACACGGCAATGATTGTATTGCACTGAATTTGGCCGCATTGCACCGGACACCAGCCGTCCCGGTTACAATCCCAGACTTATCCAATTATTGCCGCTGTTATGAAATTTTTGGTTCTTGCACTGTTGACGGTCAGTTCTCTAGCGAATGCAGCGCAATGGACGCCGCTTGGCGAAAATGATCTCGGCACATTTTATGTCGATAAAGCATCTATTACCCAGTCACAAGACCTAATCCAGGTCGATACCCTGTTGAACTGGGCGGACCCCCACCCGTTGCCCGGCAACGATACAAAAAACTATCAATCCGAAGTCGCCCTGGCCTACCTGGATTGCAAAAACAGCGAACTCGCATTCGGCAGCCGCACCATGTATGCCGATTCCAATGGCATGGGGCGCGTCGTTTTCAATATCGAACTCACCCTTAACGATGTCAGATTAAGAGCTTTTTCCGCCGGCAGCACTGGCGAGCAGTTGATGAAATCCGTCTGCCCGAAACCACCTCAAACCAGTGCACTAACACCATCGATTAAAAAGTGACCCGGCAACGCTGATAAAGCGCCATGGGCGGTTAATTTACCGGTGGCTGTCGTACTTCGTTCGTGTCATTCCGGCCTGCGGCCTCCCTTCTTTACCTCACTGCGCACAACAGCCACCGGTAAATTAACCGCCCATGGCGCTTCATCAACGTTGCTTTAATCCCCGATAGCCGCCGTCACGATATCCCGCGCTTCGCGCAAAATACGCTGCAGATGCGCCGCATCGCGGAAACTCTCGCCATAGATTTTATAAATATCTTCAGTACCCGACGGACGCGCTGCAAACCAGCCGTTTTCCGACACCACCTTCAATCCGCCAAACGCAATCTGATTCGCCGGCGCCGCCGTTAATCTGGCGATAATCGGTTCGCCGGCCAACTCGGTCGAGTGCACCTGCGCCGCCGTCAATTTGGACAATTTCTTCTTCTGTTCCGGCGTAGCCGGCGCATCGACCCGATCGATAAACGGCCGTCCCAGTTCCTCGGTCAGCTTCTGATATTGCTGCGCCGGATCGAGACCGGTTTTAGCCGTCATTTCAGCCGCCAGCAAGGCTGCCGTCATCCCATCCTTATCGGTGCTCCAGGCCGAGCCGTCGATCTGCAGAAACGAGGCCCCGGCGCTTTCTTCCCCGCCAAAACCCAAACTACCGTCCAATAAACCGTCAGAAAACCATTTAAAACCGACCGGCATTTCCACCAGCGGCCGCTTCACTTTGGCGGCCACCAGATCGATCATCCGGCTACTAACCAGCGTCTTGCCGATACCGGCATCCGGCTTCCAGCGCGGCCGATGCGTAAACAAATAATTGATCATCACCGACAGATAATGATTAGCCGGCATCAAACCGCCGCTACGGGTAACGATGCCATGCCGATCGTGATCGGTATCGCAAGCAAAAGCGACATCGTAATCATTGCGCAACGCGATCAATTCCTGCATTGCATAGGCCGACGACGGATCCATTCTGATCTTGCCGTCCCAATCTGCCGACATAAAACCGAACTGCATATCGACCGGACGACTGATCACATGCAAATTCAATTTGAAGCGTTCGGCGATCAAAGGCCAGAAATGAATTCCTGCGCCGCCCAGCGGATCGACGCATAGCTTCAACTCGGAACCGGCAATCGCGGCCATATCGATCACATCGCTCAAGCCGTTAACATACGTATTCAGAAAATCGAAACGTTGCGTAGTCGAAGCCCGCAACGCTTGCGCATAATCGATTCTGCGCACATCGCGCAATTGCCCCTCCAGCAAAGCATTCGCTTTAGCCTCGATCCATCCGGTGGCGGCGGCATCGGCCGGCCCGCCATTGGGCGTGTTGTACTTGAAACCGCCGTCGCCCGGCGGATTATGCGACGGCGTAATGACGATGCCATCTGCACGCCCGGCCTTGCCGGCCTCAGCGCCACGGCTGCGGTTATACGACAAAATGGCATGGGAAATCGCCGGCGTCGGGGTATATTCATCGCCCTGCGCGATCCTCGCGGCCACGCCATTGGCGGCCAGCACTTCCAGCGCCGTTTGGAACGCCGGCATCGACAAGGCATGGGTATCGAAGCCGATATACAAAGGGCCGCCAATCCGATTGGCGGCCCGATACAGGCAAATGGCCTGGGTCACAGCAAGAATATGCGCCTCATTAAAACTGACGCTCAAAGAACTGCCCCGATGCCCTGAAGTACCGAAAGCGATGCGCTGCGCCGCCACGCCGGGATCAGGTTTCAAATCATAATAAGCCGCCGTCAACTTCGACAAATCCACCAGATCGGACACCGCCAACCGTTGGCCGGGCACACCCGCTTGCGCCGCCTTGGCCTTACCTTGCAATACATCCTCGTTGATACCACTCATGCACTCTCCTAATTAATGCTGAAAATTAATGTTGCAAATGCGCTATCGACAACGGATCGAAATCGCGCCAATCGCCATCGACAATCGTGCCGACGCCGCACTCAATCGCACCGGCGTGAATCGTTTTCAATAAACTCAGCGCATCCGCCTCCTGCTGCGGGGTATCTGCCGCCACGGCCACCATCATGCCAGCTTTGCGCGGCACATCCCAACGTGTGCTGCGTGGCTCAAGTTCATGACGCTCTCTGGTCGAATTGCCGCCCAAAACACCGCCGTCGTCAAAATAAAGATCGTGCTGCCCAGCCGGGTTAACATAAAACGAACTGATCGAAGCACGCGGAAAACCGATTCTTTCCAGCTCAGCAATGGCAAAAGCAACATCACTCTGGGTTTGAAAACGCCCCGCAATAATATTCGACATGACCATTCCTTCAATAGTATGAAGATACTAAAAAGAATAATCGTCCACGCTGACAGCCGCAGTAGGACAGCACAGTATCTTCTTGTAGGAGATTTTGCAAAGTACTTAATCCGCTCCGCAATACAAAACCGCAACCGGCAACCCCGCCAAGGCCTGCGCCAGCGCAATACAGCCGCCAACCGCCATCACCCTGCGCCGGGACAAGCTATCCTGCCATTCCTCAATAGCGCAACCGCCCGGCAGCAACACGCGCGTATCCTGCCAAGCCTGCGGCGGCACCAACGGTAAATCATCTTCCGCCAGCA
>DATMOE010000151.1:0-6283 GCA_035568435.1 Herbaspirillum sp.
GTCCGCTCAAGCACCATAAATGCATGCGGGATATGTTGCCGGAACACGTATGGCAAGCGTTGCGGCCGATGCTGCCCACGCGTTCATAGCGCTCTGACGTTAGACCTTAGCGCCATTGTTTTCGCCCTTTCGATAAGCCGCCGTTGCCAGCAGCCCCCAAGCCAGCAGGAAAGCGACACCGCCCAGCGGTGTAATGGCGCCCAGCATGCGGATGCCGGTGAGCGCCAGGGCATATAAGCTACCGCTGAAAATCACAATACCGGTAAGCATCGAGCGGCCGGCCCATACCGCCAGACCGGATTGCAGACGCGGCAGCAACAATGCCACGGCAAGTAATCCCAGCGCATGCGCCATTTGATAAGTGACGGCGGTCTGCCAGATTGCCAACATCTCGGCGCTGAGTATTTGCTTCAGGCCGTGCGCGCCGAAGGCGCCGGCGGCGACGGCTATGAACATATTGATTGTGCCGGCAAGAATTAGCTGTCGTTCATTCATGATCGATCCATCCGTTTTTAAGAAGCCCCCAATTCGGGGCCCTTATTCTAACGTCTAACGTTTAACGGTATGCAAAATGTGAATGCCGCGCTGCCGGCTGCGTTCTCAGGCGCCGAAAACCGGTAATAGCCGCATAATCGAATCACGCCATTCACGCGGTTCAGGCCGGCCCGGTTCGGGCTTGCTGAAGAAGCGCGCGATGCTGATGCCCTGGCGGTTGAACAATTCCAACGAGGTGACGATACCGTCGGTAGTCGGTTTTTTCGTTACCCAGACGGTATCGATATGATCTTCGCGCAAACGCAGCCGATGATCCTGCCTCGGGATATTGAGCCAGGCATCGCTGCTGCGGAGTTGCTTGATATGTCCCTGATAGGCCTGGACGATGCCGGCGTTGCCGACCAGCGCCATGACGGTACTGCCGAGATCGGCCATTTTTTGCAGCAGGATACGGACCGAATCGTTGGCGACCTGATGCGCAAATGCCTTGCCTGCGAGCCGTAGTTTATGCAGGCGCAGAGAATCGAATTCGGTCTGGCGCGCAAAAAAATCTTCGGTATCGTTGACGTGCGCCCAGTCGGCGCGCAATGCATCGATATCGATATGGTCGATGCCTTCATTGGCGGTCATCGGCATAGAGCTGGAAATATCCAGTACCGGCGCTTGCTCAGCGGCGGCAAAATCTCTGGCGATTGCGCGATAGGCATCGACATTGCTGGAGACATCCAACAGGATCTTATAGATGCCGTTGCCATTCTCATCAAAAAACTGCAGACGGCGGCGGATGTTGCCATCGCCATCCTTGTCGCAGACCGCAAAACCGTATTTCCATGCCAGACGCTGCGCCTCAGTCAGCGAGTCGGTATTTTTCATGACTTATTCCGTTTAATTTGTACGATGCAGATGCGGATGTTGACTCGGGCCGGAAATCAGGCGTGTGATCAATGCAGATGATGTCGACTTCGGTAACTGGTGTTCGTGCATCATGCCCCATTGCTCGGACAGCTGTTGACAAGTGGCGCGCAGAATCGGTTCCATGCCGGGTAAGCCGGCCAGCGTTTTGAGATGGTGTTCGATGGTTGCTGCAGAGCGGATCGCGGTTTCGGTGTCTGTTTCAGCTAAGGCGCCATGCTGGGAAATCAATTGTAGTACTGTCGAAATTAACAGTTCGGAGGCGACGCGAGATTTTGCCGTGCCGGAAGGAACGACATTCGCGCAATGAGAATTATGCAAAGTGGACTCCTTGGAAAAATCTGGCGCAATGCATGGCGGCAGCGTGGCGATACGTACGCAGGCACTGCACTTTGTTGAGAATGATTCGTATTTGATTATTGGCGAAAATGCCTCTGATGACAAGTCTTAAAATGCTTTTTTACAACTTTAAGGATGTATTTAGGATTCCACCTATGCTTGTCGATCGAGTCGATAAAAAGCCCGCTTGACGACGAAACATGTCTTTATCAAGCGGGCTTTTGGTGTCCCGGTATAGCGGAATGATCGGGGCGGTTCACATCAAAATAATATCGTACTGCTCTTGCAAATAAGCCGTCTGTACCTGCAGCGAGATCGGCTTTTGTATGAAATCGCCCAGCATCGCCAGATGTTGCGATTCTTCTTCCAGGAACATATCGACCACCATCTGCGAGGCCAGAATCCTAAATTCACGCGGATTGAATTGTTTTGCTTCACGCAGCACTTCGCGCAGAATTTCATAGCAGACCGTGCGCGCCGTCTTGAGCTGGCCTTTGCCGTCGCAAGCAGGACAGGTTTCGCACAAGACATGCGCCAGCGACTCGCGGGTGCGTTTGCGAGTCATTTCGACCAGGCCCAGCGCCGAGAAATTCGATACGGAAATTTTGGTGCGGTCGCGCTGCAGGGCCTTATGTAATTCGGACAGCACGGCGATTTTATGCTCGCTGTTTTCCATATCGATGAAATCCAGGATGATGATGCCGCCCAGATTGCGCAGACGCAATTGGCGCGCAATCGCCTGCGCCGATTCCAGATTGGTCTTGAAGATCGTATCGTCGAAATTGCGGCCGTTGACGAAACTGCCGGTGTTGACGTCGATCGTGGTCATCGCTTCGGTTTGATCGATGATCAGATAGCCGCCCGATTTCAGATCGACGCGCCGCCCCAGCGCGCGCTGAATTTCTTCTTCCACGCCATACAAATCGAACAGCGGACGTTCGCCTTTATAGTGGCTTAGACGTTCCAGCACCGATGGCGTATACAGCGCGCCGAACTCTTGCAGCTTCTGAAAATTTTCGCGTGAATCGATCTGAATACTGGTCGTTGTTTCGCTGACGAAATCGCGCAACACGCGCTGCGCCAGATTCAGATCTTGATGCAGCAAGGTCGGCGCAGGTTTTGTTTTTGCCAGTTGTACGATAGCCGACCAGGTTTTACGCAAGTATTCGACATCCATTTGCAGATCGAGGTCAGAGGCATCTTCGGCCATCGTGCGGATGATGAAACCGCCTTTTTCTTCCGGCGACAGCAGGGCTTGCACTTTGCTGCGCAGCAGTTCACGCTCCACTTCGTTTTCGATGCGTTGCGAGATGCCGATATGCTTGTCCTGCGGCAGATAAACCAGCATGCGGCCGGCAATGGAAATCTGCGTCGCCAGACGCGCCCCCTTGGTGCCGATCGGTTCCTTGATGACTTGCACCGTCACCGATTGGCCGTCGTACAGCAACTTCTCAATCGGCGTATGCGGATTATTGTTTTGCCCATCGTGCGAACGCGATTCCCAGATATCGGCGACGTGCAGAAATGCCGCGCGTTCAAGTCCGATATCGATGAACGCCGATTGCATGCCGGGCAATACCCGGACCACCTTGCCAAGATAAATATTGCCGGCCAGACCGCGCGACAAGGTCCGTTCGATATGCAATTCCTGGACTGCGCCTTGCAGTAGCAGCGCCACCCGCGTTTCCTGCGGCGTGATGTTGATCAGAATGTCTTCGCTCATAAGATATGCACACCCGCCTTTTGCAGTAACTGGGCCGTTTCAAACAACGGTAAACCGGCAATGCCGGAATAACTGCCTGAAATATTCGTAATAAAAATAGCTGCCGGCCCCTGAATACCGTAACCGCCAGCCTTGTCGTATGGCTCGGGGGTGTCGCAATAGGCGGCGATGGTTTGCTCGGATAAGGGGGCAAAGACGACATCCGAGCTCTGCGTAATTTGCCACATTTCAGCGCCGAACGCGACGGCCACGCTGGTGAGCACCTGGTGGGTGCGGCCGGACAGCCTGCGCATCATTTGCGCCGCCTCGTGCATGTCGGCCGGCTTGCCCAGGATGGCGGTATCGACCACGACCGTGGTGTCGGCCGCGAGTATCGGACGCATCGGCAGTTGCCGGCACAGCATGATTTCGCGGGCGTGCTCGGCTTTGTGGCGCGTGACGCGCGCCACATAGTCGTGCGGCGCCTCTCCCGGCAGGACGTCTTCATTGACTTCGCTGTCGTTGAGCAGTAATTCGAATTCGATGCCGATCTGGCGCAATAATTCGCGCCGGCGCGGACTTTTGGAGGCGAGATAAATTTTTTTGGTGGTTTGCTTCATGGCGCACTATACCCTGTGATAAGGGTGATTTTGTGTGATGGACCATGCGCGGTAGAGTTGTTCGGCCAGTAGCACCCGTACCATGCCGTGCGGCAGCGTCAGGCTGGAGATGCGGATCAGCATATCGGCGCCGGCCTTGAAGCCCGCATCGAGACCGTCGGCGCCGCCGATCACCAAGGCAACGTCGCGGCCTTCCTGCTGCCATTGCGTCAGGTGGCTGGATAACTGCATCGAACTCAGGTCTTTGCCGCGCTCATCGAGCGCCACTACCAGCGCGCCTTTGGGCAGAGCCGCCTCGATTTTGGCGCGCTCCAGCGCCATGACGGTTTCGGCGCTTTTGCTGCCGGAGCGTTCGACCGGTTTGATTTCTTTCAACAGAACGCGGCATTCCGGCGGCATTCTTTTTGCGTACTCGTTGAAGCCGGCTTCGATCCAGCCGGGCATTTTATTGCCTACTGCCGCTATGACGAGCTGCATGATGGCCGGTCGAAGGTCGGTTCAATGCGGTCGGTGCAGCCGATCAGCTTTCGGCCTTGGGTTTGGCTGCTGCGCGCGGCGCACGTTTGGCCGGTGCGCGTGCAGGTCCCTTGGCGGCAGCTTTTTTGACGGCAGCACCTTTGGAGGCAATGGCTGTTTTGGTTGAGGCTACTTTGACTGTTTTGCCGATCGGTTTGCTCGGCGGCTTGGCTTTGGTGGTCGATTTGCCGGTGGCCGATTTGGTGGCAGTCGATTTGGTTGTAGCCGGTTTGCGGGTGCCTGCGGCCCCGGTTGCGGCCGGCTTGCGCGTGCTTGCCGCTTTTTTCGGTTTTTCTTCTTCGCTTGCTTTGTTGACGGTCAGATGACGTGCTTTTTTCGGTGCGCCATCTTCGGATGCGGTGCGTTTGGAGAGGCGCACGGCGGCGCCGAATTTGACTTCCTTTTCGCCCCAGATTTCTTCCAGGCGGTAATAGGCGCGAATGGTCGGTTGCATGATATGGACGATCATATCGCCCAGATCGACCAGCACCCATTCGCCGGTATCTTCACCTTCCATGCTCAGGAGATGACCGCCGGATTGCTTGACTTTGTCCCGCACGGAGGCGGCCAGTGCCTTGGTTTGGCGGTTGGATGTGCCGGATGCGATAGCGATCCGGTCAAACAGACTGGTCAGATGCGAGGTGTCGTACACCCGAATGTCTTGCGCCTTAACGTCTTCCAGCGCGTCGATGACCACTGCTTGCAGTTTTTTAATATCCATTTAACTTTTATATAGGTGATGTTGTTCGATATAGTCTAGCACCCCGGAGGGCACCAGCGCGTCGGGACGCGCGCCCTTATGTAGAATCTCCCGGATTTCTGTGGCGGAAATATCGACCGCCAGATTCGATGCCAGATACGTCAGGCCAGATGCCGTATTGCGGATTTGCGCCGGGCTGGCAGCCCTGCGGCTGAATTCCTGCATCACTTCATTGGGCAGCTGCGCCGGTTCCATGCCGAAGCCGGGGCGTGAGGCTGCGCACAAATGCGCATGATCGAACAGTTCGCGCCAGCCTTGCCAGGTATTCAGATGCTGCAATTGATCTGCGCCCATCAGAAATACAATCGATACCGCCGGGCCGAGTTCCTGGCGCAGGGACTGCAAGGTATCGATGGTGTAGGTCACAGAAGGGCGCACGATCTCTTGCTGGTCGATCCGTACCGGCACCGATTGCCGGCTGAATGCCCGCCGGACCATTTCGACGCGTTGCTGCGGTGTTGCCTGCAAACCATGCTTTTGCCAAGGGTTGCCGGTAGGAATGATCCGCAACTCGTCCGGCGCTAGTAAATCGACAAAATAGTTACCCAGCGCCACATGGCCATTGTGAACCGGATCGAAACTGCCGCCCAGAATCGCAATGCAGGGCTTGCCCGCGCCGGCCACTAGAGCCAGTCCCGCTGAATCAGAAAGTCGCTATACAACGCAGCTTCTGCGGTACCGGCTTCCGGTTGCCAGTTGTAACGCCATTTCACCACCGGCGGCATCGACATCAGGATCGCTTCGGTACGCCCGCCCGATTGCAGGCCGAACAGCGTGCCGCGGTCGCATACCAGATTGAATTCGACGTAACGGCCCCGGCGATACGCCTGGAAGTCGCGTTCATGTTCGCCATAGGGCGTGTCCATGCGTTTTTTCAGCAGCGGCAGGTAAGCGTCGAGAAAATGATCGCCGACGCTGCGCATCATGGCAAAACTGTCG
>DATMOE010000152.1:0-11745 GCA_035568435.1 Herbaspirillum sp.
TTCCGCCGCCAGCGCCTGGCGCAACGGCGACATCGCCGCGCCGAGACCCAAACCAAGCCCTAAACCGAGTACGCGGCGGCGCTTCTGTGACAGATCAGAAAATGACATCAATGGCTCCTCTTCAGGCCTTAGCCCACAATAAATAATTGGCTGGCGATTCGCTCGCCGTTTGCGTCCGGCACGCACCAGAGTGGCGCAACCGTCGCACTTTTTTAATGCGCTTATTGCGTGTTTCATATCGATTGATCGATGACGCCATTTCTTTCTGTATGGAATCACCAATACATGGCGTTGAAGCACTGCAATGGCGATGGCTTATACGCAATACCCATGCCAAAGAGCGTTCTCAAGTGATGTTTTTTTGCGGGATGTGCGTTGCCGTTACGGCAACGGATGAGCTGGAGGGCGGTTGATTCAGAGCGATACGAGGGACGGCCGGTTGGACAAAACAACTGTGGAGCGTATCCGTGAAACGGCAACAGCGTGGCGTACTAAATAAACACCGTTGATGATCTATGGGAATCCTTATTGAAATTGTGAATTTTAAAACCGCTCTTATTTTCAATTTCACTTTCAATACTGCTTCCCTGCTTCCATTGAAAACATGTTGCAGGGCAAGTCTCCAATACGTGATTTTTATTTGATATTTTGTAATCCCCGTGCACATGTCCGCAAATAATTAACTTTATCTGCGCTGTTTCATTCAGTAAATTTATAAAACTTTCATGGCTTTGCAGCATGCATTCATCAACAAGTGGCGTGTCTACCGGATATAGATGATGGTGCATGATAATTGCTATCTTTTTATTGGCGTTTTTTGATTCTTTTATTTTTTCTGAGAACAAATCAAAATCATCATTCTTGATATAGCCTGTATCTGTGCCAGGTCTACAGGTGTTTAAAGCAACAAAATCCCAATAATCAGTAGTCAATTTAGACAACTGCTTTACAACACCAGAAGTGTTGAAAACAGCTTTCAACTTATGTGCATCATCGTGATTCCCAGAAATCCAGTAGATTGGAACGCTTAGTCTTTCAAATTGATGTAAGGCTAATGCATAAGACGCTAAAGATTTATCCTGAGAAATGTCGCCAGTTATAAAGGCAATGTCATATTTCCCGGCATAAGAAGAAACTATATGATCGATGGTTTCAGATAATGAGTGGTAGGTGCAATTTCCATGCAGGGTAGCTGATTTATCTGAAAATAAATGCGTGTCTGTAATCTGTAAAATATTCAGAATACCGTCGTCGCTTTTCATCTTTGCAAAATTCATTTCTATGGCCCTCCGCCAAAATCCCTTAAAAACCAAAATGGATTACAGCATATATTCCCAATCGTAATAATCAGTTTTTTTCAATTTTCTTAACAACTTTAAGTAACTATATTCCAATTGGAAATTGCCCGGGAGTGATGTCAATGACTGTATCCCCTGCCGACCCTCGTGACAAAGGCGCCATTGCCGAAGCCGGCCTTGCGGCGGATTCGCTCTGCAAACGCAGCGCGCGCCCATGGGTGCTGGCGGCCACGATACTCGCCTCAAGCATGGTGTTTATTGATGGCACGGTGGTCAACGTAGCGCTTCCTGCCTTGCAACGGGCATTCGGCGCCAGCGCTTCCGATGTGCAGTGGGTGGTTGAGTCCTACACCCTCTTCCTGGCGGCGCTGCTGCTGGTTGGCGGCACTGCCGGCGACCGGTTCGGGCGGCGACGCGTATTTGTCCTTGGTGTCGCGCTATTTGCCGCCGCCTCCATCTGGTGCGGGATGACGGGCAGCGTCATGCAATTGATTTTCGCCCGAGCGGTTCAGGGCATCGGCGGCGCTTTGCTGGTTCCGGGCAGCCTCGCCCTTATCAGTGCTTCGTTTCCCGAAAGCGAACGCGGCAAAGCGATCGGCACTTGGTCAGGCTACACCGCCATCACCACCGCGATTGGACCAGTGATCGGTGGATTTCTCATTGAGCACGTTTCATGGCGCCTGGCATTTCTGATCAACGTTCCAATCGCCTTGCTGGTCATATTCCTCACGCTCAAGTACGTACCGGAAAGCCGCGACCAGCGCCTGCCCAGCCGAGGCCGCCTGGACTGGACAGGCGCTGCGCTGGCCAGCATCGGGCTGGGATGCCTGATCTACGGCTTGATTGAATCGTCGAACAAAGGATGGAGCGACGCTACGGTCATTGCAACGCTTATTCTGGCGGCGCTAACGATCGCCATTTTTATTGGCGTCGAGCTACGGCATCCAGCCCCTATGTTGCCGCTCCACCTATTCCATTCCCGCAATTTCAGCGGGGCCAACTTGCTGACGCTCCTGCTGTATGCCGGGCTTGGCGGCGGCCTGTATTTTCTTCCGCTGAACTTGATTCTAGTGCAAGGATATTCCGCGGTCGCCGCCGGCGCTTCGTTGCTGCCGTTCGTGCTACTGATGTTTTCCCTGTCGAGGTGGAGCGGCGGACTGGTTGACCGATATGGCGCCAAGCGACCGCTGGTGATTGGCCCCACGATTGCAGCAGTCGGATTTGCCTGGTTCGCCATTCCCGGCGTGGGCGGCAGTTACTGGGCTAATTATTTCCCGGCGGTGCTGATGCTGGGATTGGGCATGTCGATCAGTGTCGCACCGCTAACCACCACGGTCATGAATGCGGTCGACCAGAGTCTTGCCGGCGCAGCATCGGGGGTCAACAACGCCGTCTCGCGTACTGCCGCCCTGCTGGCCATTGCACTCTTCGGGATTGTGATGAACCTGGCGTTCAATACCAGCCTGGACCGACAACTCAAAACCGTGAATATGGCCCCGGACAAGTTGCTGGCGGTAGAGGCGCAGCGCGCCAAACTAGCTGCCATCGCGCTGCCGGCAGAAGCCAGCGAACAGGAGCAGGCAGTCCTGAAAAGGGTCATCAGGCTATCGTACGTATCGGGCTTCCGTTGGGTGATGTTGCTCTCTGCGCTTCTAGCATTGGGTAGCGCCTGGAGCGCATGGTTGTTGATTAGCGTCCAACCTCGAAAATAACGGTGATTCATTTAGCTGCGCGTTATGCCGTGCGCGTCGCCAAAACCCGCCGCGCAAAGACAATCGCCACCAGCGCAAAAACCGCCAAGCCGAACCATCGCGCCGTCGTGTCGAAATCCGCGCCGACCAATGCCAAAGGCGCTTCCCTGCCGCTGAAGCCGATCACGCCTGCCATCAGCACGCCGATCAGACTTTCTCCAACGATCAAGCCGGACGCAATCAAGACGCCACGCTTGTTCGGGCTCGCCGCGTAGTCGGCAAACGGGACGCCCAGTTTCCCGGCACGCTTTTTCAACACCCGCTCAATAATCCACGCCAGCACAGCGCCAGACACCAGCACCGACGCCACCGTGGGCGGTAAATAGATGCCGATGCCGACCGCCATCACCGGCAAACGCGCCACGCCGCCGCGCCGCTTCAAGATGCCGTCAATGGCAATCATCGCCACCCCTAACACAGCGCCAATCGCGGTCATGCTCCAATTCAATTGATGCTTAAAAATGCCAGTCGCAATCGCAGTCATCAAGGTTGCTTGCGGCGCCGATAAGGCCTGCCCGGCATCCATGCTTTCACGCGGCATCGCACCGGCGAAACCGTAAGCGTTGTACAGCAGTTCCAACACCGGCGGAATCACCAAGGCGCCGAAAACGCAGCCGATCAACAAAGCTACCTGCTGCTTCCATGGCGTCGCACCCACCAGCCAGCCGGTTTTTAAATCTTGCAAGTTGTCATTGGCAATCGTCGCCACCGCCAACACGGCCGAGGTGGTGAAAATCGCCAAGGCTATCCCAAGCTGCTTCCCCGAGTCGGTCGCCAGCACGCCGTTGCCCTGCGAGATCAGCAGCAACAGTAAGGACACCATCATCACCGCCACGATGCCGACGCCGGAAATCGGACTGGCGGAGGAGCCGATCAGACCCGCCATGTAACCGCAAGCGGCGGCGATTAAAAAGCCGAACACGAAAGCGAAGACCACGCCGCACGCCACCAAGCGCCACATCACGCCGGCAGTCAAGTGCGCCGGGCTTAAAAACGCCCCGAAGGTCACCGTCAAGATCACGACCAGAATCAAGGTGATGACAATGATCCATTGCGATGGCATATCGCGTTCGGTCCGCGCAATATCGGCGCGCGCCGTTGCGCCGCTGAGCGCCTTGAAAGAAGTTTTGACGCCATCCATCATCGGTTTGAACAGCGTCCCCAGGGTCCAAATCGCCGCTACGCCGATCGTACCCGCGCCAAGAAAACGTACGTCACGGCTCCAAAGGCCGGTCGCATAATCCGCCAACGTCATGCCATCGGGAATCGGATGCAGGGAGGTCAATATCGGCACCGCAACGCCCCATGCAATCAGCAAGCCGAGCAACATCGCCATGCCGGCGACGATCCCGATCAGGTAGCCGGCGCCCAACAAAGCCAGCGAAAACCCCATCGACAAACGCACGACCGCAGCACCGGCAGAGAACCATAGGTTGATGCCGTCGCCCAATACGCGCAAACCGCTGGCGGCAAAACCCACCACCGCGGAAACAAGCGCGCCGGCCATGATGTCGGCCATGCCGGTGGCGTTGGGGGATTGGCTAGTGGAATCGCGTGTGGATTGTTGGTCATCCCCGACAATAGTCAGACCGGCGCTCCCCACCCGCAAAATTTCCGCTGCGGCCACGCCTTCCGGGTAAGGCAAATCGCTCTGCACCACCATCGCATGGCGTAACGGAATCGTGAACATCACCCCCAGCATGCCGCCGGCGGTGCAAATTCCCAGCGTTTGCCAAAAGGGGAAACCTTGCCAATGCCCCATCATGACCAGGCCGGGCAAGATAAAAATAACCGACGACAAGGTGCCGGCAGCCGAGGCCTGCGTTTGCACCATATTATTTTCAAGGATGTTGGCGTCTTTAAACATGCGCAACACCGCCATCGAAATCACCGCGGCAGGCACCGCCGAAGAAAATGTCAGGCCGACTTTCAAGCCCAGATACACATTGGACGCGGTAAACACAACGGTGATCAAAGCCCCGAGAATCACGCCGCGCAGCGTTAATTCAGGGAGCGTCATCGCATCTGGAACACGATCAAATTTAAGCATCGCGATACTTTCCCTAAAAAATATTTACCGGCACATTCAGGACCACCCGAAAGACGTTGCTGCTATTGTCCGAATACGTTTTTGCCGCCTTATGATGCATCAATGAAAGCTGCAAGGTGCTGTTTTTCATTTTCCCGCGCTGCACGACGTAGCTCGACAGCAAGCCCAATTCCCAATGAGAGCCGTATACCGGCGTCCCATTTTTCCAATAGAGATTGTGCAAACTGCTGTTGGGATCGGCGTAGACATTGGCCATCGCGCCGGCATCTGCATCCCATCCTTTAATGCCCCAAGTCATGAGGCTCAAGCCTGGCGCGCCGTAATACCCCATATCGACGCTATAGCGAAGTTGCAGCGATTTTTCGTGGGGGGCGTTGTAATCGACGTCCATCGAATTGCTCATGAAATCGCCGGCGGACTGGTTCAGAAAATCAAAAAACTGATCGCCGAGAATTTGCTGAAAGGCCAGCAAAACGGTATGGCCTCGATGCTGCCCGCTCAGGCCCAGGCTATACGTATTGAGATTGACGTTGCCTTGTTTGCTGGCGCCCTGGTTTTGGGTATTGTAATAATTGAGCAGGCCGGTCCATTTGATCGCATCCGCATTGCCGACGCTATGGTTGAGCGAAAAATAATAGCGGTCCCAGACATTTTCCGCACGATTCACATACAGCGACACTTTCGTGTCGCGGTCATATTGATAGTCGCCGCCTGCATAGGTCAGACGATCGAAAGGCACGCGGCCGTATTCCGTGCGCAAGGGCTGCAATACGGTTTGCCCGCGCGGAATAGTTTTACTGATGCTGCCGGCCTTGAAACTTAAATCTTGCAGCTCGGTACTGACCAGCGAAGCCCCCAGAAAAGTCGCCGGCAATGCGCGATTGTCATGCGGCACCAGAAATGGCGCGTCGAACAGTTGGGCGCCGTATTTCAGGGTCGTATTGGATATACGCGCTTTAACATCATAAACACCGAGATAATTCCACCCCAGCCGATCACCGCCGCCGCCATGCGAATCGGTGTGCGCCATATCGCCCATACCCTGCCCGCCCACCAGTTTTAATCCGCTGAAAAGCGAGGCGTCCATGCCGAAACCGAGCGTTCCTTGGGTAAAGCCGGAGGTAAATATCGCCTGATTGCCGAGCACCCACACATTGCGGTTTGCTGCGCCACCCTCCTGATCAAGGTGATCGGTGTAACTGCGAACCAGCAAATTCAAATGACTGCCGCCGATAAAGCCTTTGGCTCGATCTTGTTCGGATAGCGGATTAATCGCTTGCTGAACCGGCGCGGCGGTGCTGCGCATCAAGACAGAATCGGACGGGACGGGCTGATTGGCAAAAGCCAATCCACAGCCGAGGCTCGTTACGCTTGCTAAAACGACGCGGCAAATATTCAATGTGGTGAAACGCCACGGCGGATAACAATACGCATTCCTTCGACTCGGACCATTCTTAGCACGCCTTAAGATGAAAACGGTCGAATCTTAAATCATCCGCGGTGGTTCACTATCACGCAAATGCCGAAGTTTGCATTCATGGAATTCAAAGAATTGATTGCGCTGGGCGGATCAGCCGTTCCAGCGCGAGCGATGCCTTGCTCTGATAGCGCGCATTGTGCCGCAGCAGGTAAAACGATCTTGGCGGCAGATCGATGTCGACGCTGCACAGCAAACCGGCCCTCAGATAAGGCGCGACCACCAGTTCCGAGACCATAGCCGCAAAGCGGCCGGCCATGACCGCCGCGCGGACGGCTTCGTTCGACGGCAGCGTCAACGCGACGGACAGGTCGCCCGGATTAAGGCCAATCGCCGTCAGCATGGCTTCGAACGCCGAGCGTGTCCCGGAACCCGGTTCGCGCATGATCCATTCCCCGGCCAACAGCGCGGCCGGCGACTGGCGTGTGCCGCCTGCCCACGGGTGGCCGGATGCCCATGGGTGGCCGGACGCCACGACCACGACCATCCTGTCCTCCCCCACCGTTGCAACCGATAGCGCCGGCTCATCGATGATCCCTTCAACAAATCCAAGGTCGGCCGTACCTTCCACCACTGCCTGGGTGACGCTCTGGGTGTTGCCTACCGCCAGACTGAGATCGATCTGCGGATAAGCCTGATGGAACTGCACCAGCAGCGGCGGCAACCAGTAGCTGGCGATGGTCTGACTCGCATGCAGATTCAGCGTGCCGCGCTGAAGGCCGGCAAGTTCCGACAAGGTCCGCTCGGCCGCCGATGCGCTGGCCAGCGTTCCCCGCGCTTCGTGCAAGAAGATGCGACCCGCTTCGTTGGTTTCGATCCGGCGTCCGACGCGGTTGAACAGCGGCGTGCCATACCGATCTTCCAGGGCGCGTATGGACGCGCTGACAGCCGACGGTGTGAGCGCCAGCGCATTGGCCGCCTGCGTCAGATGCTGGCGCTCGGCCACTTCGACAAAAATACGCAATTGCTCCAGAGTCATTCTCATCGTTCGATCCAGTTTAACGAAATATCAAAAATTGTAAGATGGACTGAACAATATGTCGAGCCGATACTTGCGGTATTCCAAATACACGAGGGCCTGCAATGGCAATCAATACAGTCAAAAATAGGTCGAATACATCATCCAGCAGCCGGTTCGGCTTGCGCGCCTGGATGACGGCCAGCCGCAAGCTGCTTCCCGGCCTGGCGCTATGCGCTCTGGTGACGGCGGCCGGCTTTGGGCTGCAAGCGCTGGAAACGATGTTGTTCGGCCGTGCCTGGCTGGAAAGCCTGGTGCTGGCGATCTTGCTCGGCAGCGTCGTGCGCACTTTTTGCCGCCTCGATGGGCGCTTCGATGCAGGCATCCATTTCGGCGCCAAGATCCTGCTGGAAATTGCCGTGGTGTTGCTGGGCGCCTCGGTCAGCGCCGGCGCCATCCTGCAAAAAGGCCCGGCCCTGATCGGCGGTATCGCCGCCGTGGTGGTGGTGGTCATCGCGGCCAGCTATGGCATCGGGCGGGCCGCCGGTTTGCCCCGCAAGATGGCGATTTTGATCGCTTGCGGTAATTCCATCTGCGGCAACTCGGCCATCGCGGCCGTGGCGCCGGTGATCGACGCCGACGGCAAGGACGTCGCTGCGGCAATCGCCTTTACCGCCGTGCTGGGCGTGGTTGTGGTGCTGGTGTTGCCGCTGCTGGTGCCCATGCTGTCTTTATCGGCGGTGCAATACGGCGTGTTTTCCGGCTTGATCGTCTATGCCGTGCCGCAGGTGCTGGCGGCGACCGCATCGGTGTCCGTGGTCAGCGTCCATATCGGCACGCTGGTGAAACTGGTGCGCGTCCTGATGCTGGGTCCGGTGGTCCTCTTGCTGTCCCTGTTCGGCCGCAAGGAAGGCGGTCGCCGTCCTGCGCTGTCGCACATGGTGCCCTGGTTCATTGCCGGCTTCCTGCTGATGATGGCGCTGCGCTCGTTCGGCGCCATTCCGCAGCCCCTGCTGATGCCGGCCCAGGATATTGCCAATTTCCTGACGATCATGTCGATGGCCGCCCTGGGGCTGGGCGTAGATGCACGCGCGGTATTGCGCGCCGGTGCGCGCGTGACGGTGGTGGTGACCCTGTCCCTGCTCGTGCTGGGCGCAATCAGCCTCGCCTTAATTACGGGCCTTGGGATCGCGTAAGCAGCGCAAAAGCGCATCGCAAATTTCAATCTTTCGGGTCAAAAAATTTGCTTGAACAGAGCTTCCTTCAATTTTTAATCAGCCACGGAATGCATCATGAATACCCTGCACCTCGCCCTATTATTTGCTTCATCCATTCTCGCCGGCCTTGCCAATGCGCTTGCCGGCGGCGGTACCTTCTTTAGCTTCCCGGCCCTGACTGCGGGTGGATTATCGTCATTGATTGCCAATGCCACCAATGCGGTCGCGGTGACGCCCGGCCACGCGCTCGCAGCCGTGGCGTACCGCGACACATTGGGTCGTTCCAAAAAGCGTTTGATCCTGCTCGGAGTGTCATCGGCGTTCGGGGCGATTGGCGGCGCGTATCTGCTGACCATTACCTCTGTGCATACCTTTGACATGTTGGTGCCATGGCTGCTCCTGTTTGCGACGCTCAGTTTCGCTGCAGGTCCTTACTTGCAAAAGTTGATTAAATCGAGAAAGGCGGCTGCCCCTGCCTCCATCCAAACCAAAACTGACAGCGTGAGTGTGAAGAGCGCGATCAGCTATTTCTTTGCCAGCATTTATGGCGGCTACTTCGGCGCCGGCCAAGGGATTGTGCTGATGACGATTCTGACGCTGACCGGCGTCGACGATGTGCAGGAAGCGAACGCGCTGAAAAATGCCATTGCCACGGTTGTTTCCCTGATCGCGGTCATTGTGCTTGCGTTCAAGGGCTTCATTATCTGGAAATACGGCATTTTGATGATCATCGGCGCCACCATCGGCGGCTTATATGGCGGCAGACTGGCCAAGCGATTGAACAAAGCAACGCTGCGCGCCATCGTGATTGGCGTGGGATCATTCCTGACGGTCTGGTATTTTTACAAAGGTTAAATGTAAAAATTCTCGATTGGTCTCCAGCCTGCCGATGCGCGCTGTTATACCGACCTTCGCTGTCCGCCTCCCGCGAACTTCTGGAAGGATAGAAAACTTACCGTCAACAGCGTGCTACCGATACCGACGGCCAGTGGGAAATGCCAGTCCGCATGCGGCATGACCTCCGGCAAAAGACAGACCGCAAGCGCGGGCGTGACATGCACGCGACTCAAACGCAAGATCGCAACCCCAGCCAGCATCGCCAAGATTGTGGCAAGGACGCCGGTGCCGAAAATGCTGACCACAGCCACGCCGGCGGCCGCGGTCAACGTGCAAACACAGGGCAAGATGATCGGACGTTGCGCCCAAGGACACACATCTGCGTGCGCAAACATCTCAAAGGCGATCACGACGAGCGGTGGGAAGAAAACCATTCTGATCCCGCTCCAGCGTGAAAGAAGATAGGCCAGAAGTAGAAATACGATGAAGAACGGCATCCATGCAAATTGCTTCGGTAAGCGCTCAAGTTCGTCGTCGAGCTTGTCCGCCGCGGAAACGCGTTGCGGCAGCGTATGGGCGGCAACAAATGTGCGATGCGCCATCGAGAGCCCAACGAGGACACTGGTGCCGATTAATATTGAGGCGGGATACCACCAGCTCGTTTCGCCCAGCGCCAGTGCGAGAAAGCATGCAGAGATTGCCGGGGCGACGGGCGAGCGCAGCACCCGGATGATCGCGATAGACCCCACAATACATACCGCGATGGACCATAGCCCATACGGCATGTGGCGGGTGACCAACATCCCCAGCAGTGCCGTGAGAGTCGGCGTGATGGCGATCATCAGCCGCGAACGGGCCCACACGCCATTGGGACGCAAGAAGACATCGTAGGAGAGCGCGGCAAGCTCGGGAAATAGAATCGAAGCAATGCCGGTCGCAGCGGCGATCCCGGCAATGCCGCCCATGAAGCAAAGTGAAAAAAGGATGCCTATTAGGGCGATGCGTGACTCTGACTTGTGCATACGATGGATTGATCTGGCGCAGCCGTGTTTGGTGTGTTCTGTGCATCGGACCGAATTTTAAACATTCCGACAATAGGAAGGTCAAGCGATTCTTAACAGACAGCGCTGAAACACCATTTACCGATCTTGCAACGTGCGGCTGCCCGGTATCGTTCGCCCGGCCTTGGTAATGCCATCCACTTCTCCTCGGTCCCAACGGACTAAGGATTAACCAGCGATTGACGGGAAGTTGAGAATGGCCTATATAGAGAGAGTTTTGGTTGCCTTAGTCTATCTGCCAACGGGGGAGAAAAAAATGAAGACTAACTCATATCGCCGCCAGTTCGTTCTCGGATCCGCCGCCCTCGTCGCGCAATTGGGGCTTGCGCGCCGGTCGTTTGCCGACCTGCTCAAGGAGGGCTCGATCCCCACAGTGGACAGTCTCAGCGTCAAGGTGCTTACCGATTCGAGCTACGACACGCCGCGAGCTGGAACGTCGAAGTGGGTCAAGATCAAACGCACGGGCTTTACATCGACCTCCGATTTCCGTAAAACCTTGCATAATGAATGGGGCCTTGCGCTGGCGCTGGAGTCGCGTGTAGGCGCCGAAACGCGCAATTTCATGCTCGATTATGGCTATACGCCGCAAGCACTCGAGAACAACATGACAATCATGGGCGTGGATGCTACGAAAGTGAACGCCATGATTCTTAGCCATGGCCACTTCGATCACTATGGAGGACTGATCGGGTTTCTGCAAAAAAATCGTAGCGACCTGCCTGCGGATTTATTGCTGTATGTCGGCGGCGAAGACAATTTTTGTGCTCGCAAATCGCGCACCGGCACACCGGGACATTTCAGCGACTTCGGTGTACTGGATCGTCGTGAGCTTGACGCGTTAAAGGTGAAAGTGGTTCTGTGCGAACAGCCGACCGTCATTCAAGGACATGCGTTTACGACCGGAAACATCAAGCGGAGAACTTTCGAACGTGTTCTGCCAAACACTATGGTCGAATACAGTCAGAAAAACGGCTGCGGCTGCAATATGCCGGAGGCCAATGAAAAAGCCAAAGGCGAACTAGTCGCCGATGAGCACCTTGATGAGCACGCCACCTGTTTTAATTTGAAGGATCGCGGCCTGGTCGTCATTTCCTCT
>DATMOE010000153.1:0-3931 GCA_035568435.1 Herbaspirillum sp.
ATCTCAAGGATGGCAAAGACCCGGTGGTGTTCCAGGGCCTCAATGCGCCCGGGCCGGAAGGCTCGATCGGCTACAGTTTCCCAAATCTGCTGATCGACCACGCGATGCGCAACCCGCATGTGCCGCCGGGGTTCTGGCGCGGCGTCAATCTGAACCAGAACACGATCTATCTCGAATCCTTCATCGATGAACTGGCGCATGAGACCAAGCAGGACCCGCTGGCGTTTCGCCGCAAGCTGATGGCGGACAATCCCAAGCATCTGGCGGTCTTGAATGCGGCGGCCGAGCGTTGCGGCTGGGGCACGCCGGCACCCAAAGGCGTGTTCCGCGGACTGGCGCAAACCATGGGATTTGGCAGCTATGTTGCGGCCTGTGCCGAGATATCGATCGGCGACGACGGCGTGCTGAAAATCCATCGCATCGTCGCCGCCACCGATCCCGGCTACGCCGTCAATGTGCAGCAGATCGAAGCGCAGGTCGAGGGCTCCTTCGTGTTCGGTTTGTCGGCGGCGCTCTATGGCGAATGCACGGTCAAGGACGGCCGCATCGAACAGGCAAAATTCAACACCTATCAAGTGATGCGAATGGCCGCCATGCCGAAGGTCGAGACCATCACAATGCCCTCCGGCGGTTTCTGGGGCGGTGTCGGCGAACCGACGATTGCCGTGGCGGCGCCGGCGGTGCTCAATGCCATCTTCGCCGCCACCGGCAAACGGATTCGTGATTTGCCGTTGAAGAATCACGACCTCAAGCAAGCATGAGATCGATCCCTGCGTAAGGAAATAAGGAAATTAAATGGCAGAGTTCATTCTGGAAACGGAAAATCTGAGCAAGGAATTCAAGGGTTTTACCGCGGTAAACAATGTGAATCTCCAGGTTCGCCGCGGCCACATCCATGCGCTGATCGGACCGAATGGGGCGGGCAAAACAACCTGTTTCAATCTCTTGACCAAGTTTCTGGTGCCGACCGCCGGCAAGATTCTGTTCAACGGCCGTGACATTACCACTGCCGCGCCGGCCCAGATTGCGCGTCAGGGCATCATCCGTTCGTTCCAGATTTCGGCTGTATTTCCGCATCTGACCGTGATGGAAAATGTGCGCATCGGCCTGCAGCGCACGCAGGGTACTTCTTTCCATTTCTGGAAGAGCGGCGCCAGTCTGTCGACGCTCAATGACCGGGCCATGGCGCTGCTGGCCGAAGTCGACCTGACCGCATTCGCCGATGCGATCACGGTCGATTTGCCCTATGGCCGCAAACGCGCTCTGGAAATTGCGACCACCCTGGCCATGGAGCCTGAGCTGATGCTGCTGGACGAGCCGACCCAGGGCATGGGGCATGAAGACGTGGAGCGCGTGACGACGCTGATCAAGAAAGTGTCGGCCGGCCGCACCGTCCTGATGGTCGAACATAATATGAATGTGATCGCCGGTCTCTGCGATCGCATCAGCGTATTGCAGCGCGGCGCGGTCCTGGCGGAAGGAAACTACCAGGAAGTGTCTCAAAATGCCCAAGTCATGGAAGCCTACATGGGCACCGCTGCGGCGACGCTGGAGGGGGCGCACTGATGCCGGCCGCTGCTCTGGAGATCGTCGATTTGCAAGCCTGGTATGGCGAGTCGCATATTCTGCATAACGTCAATCTCACGGTGAATAGCGGTGAAGTGGTGACGCTGCTGGGCCGCAACGGTGCCGGGCGCAGCACGACGCTGCGCGCCATGCTGGGCCTGACCGGCGTGCGCAAAGGCTCGATCAAAATCAATGGCGTCGAGACGATCGGCATGGCTACGCACAAGATTGCGCATCTTGGCGTCGGTTATTGCCCGGAAGAGCGGGGTATTTTTTCTTCGCTCTCGACCGAAGAAAATCTGCTGCTGCCGCCATCGGTCTCGAAGACGGAGCGCGGCATGTCGCTGGATGAAATTTACGCCATGTTTCCCAATCTGGCGGAACGCCGCAATAGTCAGGGCACGCGCCTTTCCGGCGGCGAACAGCAAATGCTGGCAGTGGCGCGCATCCTGCGCACCGGCGCGCGGCTGCTGCTGCTCGACGAGATATCGGAAGGCTTGGCGCCGGTTATTGTGCAGGCGCTGGCGCGCATGATTATTACGCTCAAGGCGAGCGGCTACACGATTGTGATGGTGGAGCAGAATTTCCATTTTGCGGCGCCCTTGGCGGATCGGTTTTTTGTGATGGAGCATGGTCGGATCGTTGAGTCGTTTGCGGCCTCGGCGTTGGAGGAAAAGACACCGGTGTTGCATACCTTGCTCGGTGTGTAGAAAGAAGTAAAAAATGCAGTTATAAGTTACATAACGGAGATAGAAAAATGAACCTGAAGAAAATATCGCTAGCAGTTTCCCTGACCTTGGGCGCCCTCGCGGCAATGAGTGCAGTCACGCCCGCCGCGGCGCAGATTTCCGGCAATACCATCAAGATTGGTTTCATCACCGATATTTCCGGCGTCTATTCCGACATCGATGGGCAGGGCGGGGCCGATGCCATCCGCTTCGCGATTGCCGATATGGGCGGCCAGATCAACGGCAAGAAAATTGAGCTAGTCGTAGCCGATCATCAGAACAAGGCGGATGTGGCGTCCAGCAAAGCGCGCGAATGGTTCGATCAGCAAGGCGTCAATGTGCTCATCAGCGGCACCAACTCCGGTACCGCCCTGGCGATGGCGAAAGTGGCCGCCGAGAAGAAAAAGCCTTTTTTTGAAATCGGCGCCGGCAGTGCGCGCCTGACCAACGAAGAGTGCTCGCCTTACACCGTGCACTATGCTTATGACACCGTGGCGCTGGCCAAAGGCACCGGTTCGGCGGTGGTCAAGCAGGGCGGCAAAAGCTGGTTTTTCCTGACCGCCGATTATGCCTTCGGCAAGTCGCTGGAAGACGATACAAGCAGGGTGGTTAAAGCGGCCGGCGGCACCGTGCTCGGTTCGGTCAAGCATCCATTGGGCGCATCCGATTTTTCTTCGTTCATGCTGCAGGCGCAATCCTCCAAGGCACAAATTATCGGCCTGGCTAATGCCGGCGGCGACTTCATCAATTCGGTCAAGGCGGCCAACGAATTCGGCGTGGTCAAGACTGCCAAATTGGCCGGTTTGCTGGTCTTCATCAACGACATCCATTCGCTGACGCTGCAATTAACGCAAGGCATGTATCTGACCGATAGCTGGTATTGGGACACCAACGACGAGACGCGCAAATTCGCCCGGCGTTATTTTGATAAAGAAAAGAAGATGCCATCCAGTTTGCAGGCGGCAGACTACTCGGCCGCATTGCAATACTTGAACGCAGTCAAGGCTGTCGGTTCGGACGATGCCGACAAGGTCATGGCGCAACTGCGCAAGACCAAGTTCAACGATCTCTATCACAAGAATGCGTACTTGCGCGCCGACGGCCGTGTAGTCCACGACATGTACTTGTATCAAATCAAGACCCCTGCCGAATCCAAATATCCTTGGGATTACTACAAGCTGGTGCAAACCATCCCTGGCGATCAGGCCTTTACGACCAAGGCGGAATCGAAGTGCAGTTTGTGGAAATAAGGGCGTTTGCTTAAGTAGATTTTGGGGCAGAGGTGACCCTTCGACAGGCTCAGGGCGAACGGGGTTTTGGTGAAAATTTGAAAGAAAAACCGTTCGCCCTGAGCCTGTCGAAGGGTCACCTCAAACCTCAAATTTTTTTGAATTTTTGTTAATTACTTCAAGCCGATATCAGTCAGCGAAAACAACATGAATATATTCGGCATCCCCTTGCAAGCGATGATGAGCCAGCTCTTGCTGGGCTTGGTCAATGGCTCCTTTTACGCCATGCTCTCGCTCGGCCTGGCGATTATTTTCGGCTTGCTCAATGTGATCAATTTTGCGCACGGAACGCTGTATATGCTGGGCGCTTTCGTGGCGTGGATGGGCCTGACCTATCTCGGCCTGAAT
>DATMOE010000154.1:0-2349 GCA_035568435.1 Herbaspirillum sp.
GCGTTCTATAGCGGCATCAGTCATTCATTCTAAAGAGACCCTTTAGATGTACAGTCGTGCGGCAGATCAACCGCGCGGCTGCAATGACTAATCTGATCGATCCTCCTTCGCCCGCTGGCCCCCTGAGCGGGCGTTTTTTATTCTCTATTTAATATGCGAAATGACGTTCGGCACAGGCCCGGAATTGCCGTTGTCGTCGCCGTCGTTATTGGCAACGTTGGCATCCGACGTGGCGAAGACCGCTCCCGACCGGCCCGGCGCAACATGCGTCAGTATGCCGCGCCGGGCCTGACGCTGCAGTTCGGCAAACGGGCTGGATCGATTCAGCGAAACGCCGACCGCCAGCACGTCGACCAGCAACAGCAGCAGGATGCGCGAGACCATCGGGATGTGCATCATGCTGTCCTCGTCGTGCTCCACCGCCAGCGTGAAGTCGGCGCGCCGCGACAGTGGCGAATTGCTGGGCGCCAGCGCAATGATAGTGGCGCCCGAATTGGCCGCCGCATCGACCGCGGTCGCCAAATGGCGCAAACGGCCCGAGTTGGAAATAAGCACCACCACGTCGCCTTTCTTCAGCAACGCCGCCGACACTTCCTGCAATTGCGGATCGGAGGAAGCGGCCGACGGAATGCCGAGGCGGAAGAATTTCTGCTGCGCGTCTTCGGCCACCAGGCCGCAGCTGCCGAAACCGTAGAATTCGATGCGCCCGGCCTGGCTCAATATCTCGATCACTTTCGACAACACATCCGGGTTCAGATTGTCGCGCACTTCCATCATTGCAGCGATGGTGTTGTCGGCTACTTTGACGCCGACATCCAGCGGCGAATCGCCGACATGCACCTGACTGTGCGCCACCGGCACGGTGCCGGTCACGCCGGAGGCCAGCTTGAGTTTGAAATCGGCCAGACCCTGGCAACCCATGGTGCGGCAGAAACGAATGACGGTCGGCTGGCTGACTTCGGCGCGCCGCGCGATTTCCGAAATCGGTTCGCTCATCAACGCGCGCGGATGCGCCAAAATGAATGTCGCCACCTTCAATTCGGCCGGCGAGAACTGCGCGCGCGCCTTGCGTATCCGTTCCAGGAAAGGAATCGCATTGCCGCCCCCCAGATGCTCGGACAAAATCGCCGCGACGCCGACGAAGGCCGGATAAGGCGCGGTAATCACATACGTTGGAATGCGCTGCATATAGGCTTCGAAACGGCCCTTGCTTTCGAAGCGCTGGCGAAACGACGAGCGCGCAAAATAATCGCCCAGATGCGGCACCACGCCGCCCCCCAGGTAGATGCCGCCCAGCGTGCCCAGCGTGACCGCGACGTTCGACGCCACAGTGCCCAGCATGCCGCAAAAACAATCCAGTGTTTCCAGGCACAGCGCATCACCCTGGTTCAGCGCGCGCTCGACGATTTGCGGCGTTTCAAGCGTGGCCGGGATGCCAGACATGCCAGACAGCTTGCGGATCTCGACCAGCGCCTGATAAATGGTTTCGATTCCTGGCCCGGACACCAGCCGTTCGGCCGACACATGCGAGTAAGTGCGCCAGCAATACCCCAGGATCGCCGCTTCGCGTTCATCGGAGGGGGAAAAGGAAATGTGGCCGCCTTCGCTGCCCAGCGCGATCCAGCGGTTCTCGCTGGGAATCAGTCCCCCGACGCCGAGCCCGGTGCCGGCGCCGACCAGCCCGATCACCGCACCCGGCTGCGGCTTGCCGCCGCCGACCTGCACGCAATTGGATTGCTCCAGATGCGGCAGCGCCATCGACAAGGCAGTGAAATCGTTGACGATCAGCAAGGTATCCAGATTAAGCCGGCGCCGCGTGGCATCGATCGAAAACGCCCAATCGTGATTGGTCATCCTGATTTCATCGCCCTGCACCGGATTGGCCATTGCAATGGCCGCGTGCTTGATGCCGGGCTCGTTGACGCTGCTCAGATACGCCTCGACCGCGATCACGAATTCGGCGTAATCGGCGCAGCGCAGCGTTTGTATGGTGTCGATCCGGCCGGGCGCGCGCTCCAGCGCAAAGCGCGCATTGGTGCCGCCAACATCGGCCAGCAGACGCGGTCCGTCCATATAGGCCTCGGCCGTCATTGGCCCATAGTTGACGATTGGAGATGAAGACATAGCGCTGAACTTTCAGTAAAAATGCACATTAAGTAGAACTCATTTCATAAATAGGCAAAAGTGCGAATGAGGCTATTTGGCTGAAGTGCAAGGCGCGTCGCGCAGCCCAGGGGTGCAGCAGGGAATTCGAACAGCATGCTGTTCGCCTGCGGAACGGTTCACGCTTGCAAGCGTGAATGCGTCCTGCAAGGAGCCCCCTGGGCAAGCGGCGCAACGCAGCAATTC
>DATMOE010000155.1:0-2991 GCA_035568435.1 Herbaspirillum sp.
ATGTCAACGTAAAGGAAAGTATTGCCCTGGCAAAAGAAGTTACAGACGATGCCAACAATTTAATTAAAGCGAATTCAGGGGAAATCGCTCAGAAGGAAGCGGAATTGCATGGCAAATTGACGGTTGAAGAAGATTCGCACCAGATCGTTGAGCCCCAACCGGAATTGCCGTCCAAAATATTGAGCGAAATTATACAACTGGGAAAGATTTCGTCTGATATGGATGCCGCAGGACTCAAGGCCAAGGACGTTTTGCAGAAAGCTTTGCATGACGCCGAGCAACCGGCAGCGGAATTGAAAGAGGCAAAAATTGCCTTCGATATCCTCCCGTCTCATGAAACAAGGGCTAATGCCAAGATATTTCAGTCCACAGAAGAACGACTCCACAAAGCTGAAGTAGCCGACGCGCTGGCAAAAGGGGCCGTCTCTGACGCGCAAAAAATTGCTAACGAAATCGAAGGTTCAATCAAGGCTATCAAGGAAGAACTCGCTCAAAAGAACGCTGATTTTCATATTTCGGCGAAATTTTACGGCAGCCACGATACCGATCTCGATAACAATAACAATGATCAAAGCAACAAAGTAGAAGCCGGCACGGACAACGATACTGCATCGAAAGTAAAGCTATCCATGGACGATCTTGCCAAGGATTTGTTTTCTGAAAATACTGAATCGGGCGTGCCTTCGCCATCTACCGAATCTGATCATGATGTGCCAGCTGTCTTGCAGGATACGTTTGCAGATCAGCCGCAAGCATTGATGCAATAAAGTCCGCAGTCTTGCGAAGGCTGGCTACGTGTAATGCCAGTCTTCGTATTGTCATCAAGGTAACTTAAACCTTGAAATTGAAATGCCGTCCGCTTAACGCGGGCGGCATTTTTTTTGCCCAAATTCTTGTTGCGATATAAGCAATTTCCCCATGGCCAGGCTGAAAGAAAGCCACCCCCTAAATTCTTAATTCAAATTTAAGACAGATCCGATTTAGTCGCTAAGGCCTATCTGGGATAGTTAGGTTCTGGGCGGTTCTTACTTTCCAAATTCTGAACAATCCACTGTTTCTGACCAGTTTCCCCAGGTCGCCACGTTATGTCCGCCTGATCATCGTTATCGCCGCGGGCATTTTTATAAGCAGTTTTTCATCCGTCCGGAATGGACGCGGAGATATTCACATGGCTTTTGATCAACTAAATCCTGCGGCGCGAATTGTTGCACTGCCTTTGCTGCTGAGCCTGCTATTGCCCATTGGCAGCCAGGCTGTGCCGGTGCATGCGCCGCTGCTGGCCGCTAGCGCGACGCCGGCCAACGCACGCGAAATGACGCTGAGCGAGGCCATCGAACTGGCCGTCGCACGCCACCCGGCCTTGCAACAACGCAAGGCGCAGTTGCAAGGCGCCGAGGCGCGCATCGGCGCGGCTGAAGCTCCGTATTACCCGCAGGTCGGCGTCGATTTCGGCAGTGCGCTGATCAAGCCGTCGCATCAAAGCGATCCGGGCGGTCTGACGCTCAGAGCCAGCCAGCTCCTCTACGATTTCGGCAAGACCGATAACGATGTGCAAGCCGCAAAAATGATCGGCGAAAGCGCCGGCCAGCTAGTGACTGAAACGCGCTTGACTATCGCCGAATCGGTCGCGGTTTTATACAACGACCGCTTGCGCTTCGTGCAACTGATCGCCGTGCTGGAAAAAAATTACGACATGCTGCAGCAGATTCGCGAAGTGTCGGCATTACGTGCCGATGCCGGCCTGAATTCCCGTTCCGATATCCAACTGGCCGATGTGCGGATGTCGGATGTGCATGCGACACGCGCCAGTTATCAGGCGCAGCTACGTTCGGTGGAGGCGCGCCTGGCCACATTATTGGGTGTGAGGCCTGCGGGCTTCGCACCGTTGCCGGCAGGTCTGGTTGAGCGCGCGCTTCAGCGTAACGAGGTGAATTGGGATGGCATGCCGCAGATCCGCGCCGCCGGCGCCAATGTGCAGGCTGCGCAGGCGCGGGTCAAGAGTGTCAAGGCGGGTTTGCTGCCGTCGGTGCATCTGCAGGCCAATTCGCGCGGTTTGAATCCATTGTCCGGCGGCCGCGGCGGTCCCGATAACAGCGTGATGCTGGTGCTGCGTAGCGACAATATATTTGAAGGCGGCGCTGGTCAGGCACGGGTATCGGCGGCGTTGGCTGAAGTGGCCGCTTCAGAGGCCGAAGTCGAGAATCTGAAATTTTCGATCGAACAGAATTTCAACGATCTGCGCAGCGATCTGGATGGCGCGTTGGAACGTGCCGGCATTTACGGCCAGCAATCGCAGCAGGCCGTGCTGGAACGCGATACCTATCGCGAGGAATACACGCTGGGCAAGCGCACGCTGAATAATTTGCTGGATGCGCAACGCAACATCATGAACGCCGAAACGCAGCAGGTCAGCAATCAATTCGATGCCGTGCGCAGCGCAATCAAACTGGCGAAGCTGACCCAGGCCGAGCCTGATTACGCCACGCCATTCATGCACGCCACCGATGCAGCGCCACAAAAAATATTAAGCAAGCAACCGAAGCCGCACCGATCCGGTTTCGAAACCATTGTCGAAACCTATATGCAGCCCGGCGATGATCCGGCGACATTCAATCAACGATTTTTGAAAGAGGAAATCTAATGAGCAGCACTAACGCAATTATGGTCACGCCATGGCTGGACGCCATGCGTCAGATCGCCGTGCATCACGGCTTGTCCGTATCGCAGAAAAATTTGACCCGCATGATGGCCTGGGAGCGCGGCGTCGCGCTGGAGTCGGCCATGGTACGGATTGCGCGTCGCCTCGGTTTGGAAGGCCGCGTGCTGCAAGACGTGCCGTGCGAGCGGATTAATCAGGCGCTGTTGCCTGCGCTGGTGGAACTCAAAGATAAGGGCGTTGCCGTGCTGTATCAGGTGCGCGACGGGATGGCTTCGGTTTGCTTCGCTGGCACCAATGGTTTGCGCACGGAAATGCCGCTGGCCGATTTGATG
>DATMOE010000156.1:0-3641 GCA_035568435.1 Herbaspirillum sp.
CGCCGCTCGGCCTCGCTGCGGCTGACACCCTCATGGCGGATGATGGTCTCGGCGATCTGGATGCCGATCTTGAAGACCGGATCGAGCGCTGTCATCGGCTCTTGGTAAATCATGGAAACCACGCCGCCGCGCAGATCGACGAGCTGCCGTTCGGAAGCGGCGATCACATCCTGGCCGTCGATCGTGATGGCGCCGGACATGACTGTTTGATGCGCCGGGTTCAGCCGCATCAGCGAACGCAACATCACCGATTTGCCCGATCCGCTTTCGCCCAGCACGCACAGCGTTTCGCGCGGCGCGAGATCGAAATCGATGCCGTTGACAGCATTCACCGTGGCATCCCTGGAGACGAAGCCAACCTGCAGATTACGTACTTGTACTAGTGATTCCATGACGCCTTTTTTTGCAATTTACGTTGCGTTTTAAGCCGCGGCCTGCCGCAGCGAACGACTGTGCCCGGTATCGGGGCCGGCCATGAGACAAGCCGTGAAATGGTTCTCGCCGACCGGCGCCAAGGCGGGAGTCTGCTCGCCGCAGACCGCTTCGGCATACGCGCAGCGGGTGCGGAAGTGGCAGCCCGAAGGCGGGTTGACCGGATTGGGCGGATCGCCAACTAGTGGCGGCTCGGTGGCGCGCAGATCGGGATCCATCGAGGGCCGGCTGCCCAGCAGCGCCGCGGTATAAGGGTGCGCGGCGCCCGCATAGATCGCGTCCACCGGCCCGATTTCCACCACGCGTCCGAGATACATCACCAGTACGCGGTCGGCCATGTGCTGGACCACATTCAGGTCGTGGCTGATGAAGAGATAGCTCAGGTCGTATTGCACTTTCAGATCGACCAGCAGATTGAGTACTTGTGCCTGGACAGATTTATCCAGCGCGGAGACCGGTTCGTCGAGAATGAGCAGGCGCGGCCGCAAAGCCAGTGCGCGGGCGATGTTGACTCGTTGGCGTTGGCCGCCCGACAGCTCGTGTGGATAGCGGCCGCCGAAGCGGCTGGGATTGAGTCCAACCGCGGTGAGCAATTCGCGCGCGGCGGCGAGTGCTTCCTGTTTGCTCAGGCCATGCACCTGTGGCGCGAAGGCGATGATGTCTTCAATTGTCAGCCGCGGATTGAGCGAAGAATAACTATCCTGAAATACCATCTGCACTTGTCGCCGATAGGTCTTCATGGTCAGCGCTTGCGATCCGACCGTCTGGCCATCGAATATCACTTCACCCGCGGTCGGCTGCATCAGGCCCATGATCAGGCGGGAAGTGGTGGACTTGCCGCAGCCCGATTCGCCGACAATGCCGAGTGTTTCGCCTTTCAGCAATTCGAAGTTCACGCCTGCGACCGCCTGCACTTTGCCCGGACTGCGTCCCAGCAATCCGCTTTTCAGCGGGAAGTGCTTGATCAAACCCCGCACGCTCAGCAACGGCTGTGCAGGGCCGCCAAGATCAGGGATTTGTTTAAGTATTTCCGACATGGTTTCCTAAATCGATACGCGGCATGCTTGTGTTAATAAGATGTAAAAATTTTGGATAATGAATTCATTATCCAATGATTGAATAGTGGAATATTGGCATGCAAGTAACATGCCAATGCCGGAATGGAAATTGCGCTGCCACTTCACCGGCTTCTGTGGTGCAGCGTGCAAATTGCCATTTCACGTTCCCTTAAATGACCGTCAGATAATGTACGTCAGATGCACCAAAGTATCGCATATTAAATTCAAAATAATAAATTCAATTGGCACGTATCCTGCTTTAAGCACTGTTGCCTGCATTTGGCGAGAAATCGGTTTGGGGTAATGGATTCTTGGTGGACGCATGTTGCGTGACACTGGGGAGTAGTCAAACTTTTGGGAATTAACAACAATGAAAAAATCAGTTTTTGCGGTTGCGGTATTAAGTACTGTTTTAAGCACTGCTGCAGGCATGGCGTCGGCTCAAACCAACGTGACGATCTACGGCATCGTTGATATGGGTCTGGATTACAACGTTGGCGCAACCGGCAGCGCTGCCACCGGGGCAGCCTCGAAATTGGCGATGGCATCCGGGCAGACGAGCGGCAGCAGGCTTGGTTTCAAAGGCAGCGAAGATCTCGGCAACGGCCTGTCGGCGATCTTCACTTTGGAAGACGGCTTCAATGCCAATGACGGTTCGCAGGGTTATAGCGGTCGTTTATTCGGCCGTCAATCGTGGGTGGGTTTGAGCGGCAACCTCGGTAGCGTTACAATCGGCCGCCAATACAGCTCGACGTATCTGGCATTGCAAACCCTCGATCCGTATAAGGTCAATACCGCCGGCGATGCGCAGAAAGTTTACGGTTACGGCCTGGGTAAATCCGATCCGATCTCCCGTGTGGACAATAGCGTCGTTTATCAAACGCAATCGATTGCTGGACTCAGCGGCATGGCAGGTTATGGGTTTAGCTCAGCGACTAGTACGTACTACAAGTCCAGCACCAAGTTCGGGGGCGTCAATTATGTTAACGGCCCATTAACGGTCTTGGCCAGTTATCAAGATACGGACCGCGTATCGTTTGCACCGTCTTCAACCCCGACAGCCGCACTGGATGCCATGGTCGTTGCGTCGGGCCTTGCGCCCACTACCACCACCCTCGCCACAGTCAAGAACAGCGTTGTCGGCGGAACGTATGATTTTGGCGTCGTGAAATTGCATGCCGGTTTCGGTACGACCAAAGCGCAGTCGGTTGGCACACTGAGCATTCGAAACTACCTTGTGGGCCTCACTGCGCCTGTCGGCACGGGCACGCTGTTAAGTTCCTGGAACCGCATCAACGTGACCAATGTCAGCGGGGGCGTAGCGAATCAGTTTGCAATTGGCTATACCTATCCATTGTCTAAACGTACCAATTTTTACGCGATTGCGGCTTACACGGAGAATGGCGATGGCGTCATGATGAATTCTTGGGCCAATGGTAAAAGCGATCGCGAGATGCAAGCGGGCATGCGGCACACGTTTTAATTGTTTGATGGGAGTTACTTGAAAAGAGAAGAGGTCGCATAAAAGCGAAATCCGGGAGTAACTTGGAAGGGGGTTGCCCGCAGCCGTATGGCTTGCGGGCTTTTTTTTTCAAATGTGCTCTGAGGCCGCATGATCGGTGATGCGATAAATCCTCGTGTAAAGTGTGCGGTTCAAACAGGGAGCAATAATGAAAAAAATAATTCTGGCTGCAATAACTGTTGCGGGACTATCTGGCTGCGCCGATTTTCGGTCAGACATGCTGGGTACTCCCCGGGATGGAATGCCCGGCGCCAGGATCGGCATGCGGACCGATGAAGTGATGTCTCAAACAAATTGGGGCAGGCCCTCCCGCGTTCATATATATACAACAGCCCGCGGGACAACCGAGCAGTGGGTATATGGTGACGGCAGCTATTTGTATTTCACGAACGATGTGCTGACAACAATTCAGCAATGTTGCCGCCGACCGAAAACTGACCCACTTATTCAGCAATAAATACCCATAAAAAAACCCTTGATAAAAATCAAGGGTTTAGTAATGCTTGGCGGAGACGGTGGGAGTCGAACCCACGATACAGGTTTAAGCCCATATGCTTCCTTAGCAGGGAAGTGCCTTCGACCACTCGGCCACGTCTCCACACTGACGGCGAAAACTACTCGCTGCAGTA
>DATMOE010000157.1:0-21965 GCA_035568435.1 Herbaspirillum sp.
ATCACCATGACTGACCTTTTGCACAAAATAGATGTACGGCAGGTCACCTTCAAACCCTCGGCGGCGTGCTTCCTGAGATAGCTCCCATGTCTGCGTTCTTACGCCGTAGAATCCCGGCTGGTTTGCCAGCCGCTGCAACAGCGCTTCTATGGCGCTGGCATAGTGCTTGTTTGACAACTCAGCCAGCATCGCGTAATGCTCTGCCATCTCGGCCTTGGGCCGTCGCCAAGTCCAACTCGAACGATCACGGCTCGGATGCCGCACTAGTTCGTAGCCGAGCCAGTTGGGTCGGGGCTTGTTACGTACATCGATGAGATTCTCCCCTTCGAGACCGGTTCCCTCGGTTGCCAGTAGCAGCCACTTGATCGCCGCAGCGCCTTCGGGCCAGTACACAACTAGAAGTGTATTTGCTTTTCCGTGAGCCTTCCTTGTGATGCGCTGAGCGGGCGTGCAGCCGATGCCGTAAAGCTGGTGGAACTTGTGTATCAGTGCCTCGGCCTTTGAGATATTCACGGTTCCATGTATATAGCGGTGGTATCCCTTCGGGATGCTGTCCAAGACGCGAGACAGTGCCGCGGTTTTGCTGCGAGCGATGGGTGTTGATGCTGGCATATGCATGAGGAGAGTTGGAATACTTTGTATAGCCTCCAACCGCATTAGTGCTGTGTGATCGGGCGCGGCAGCGCCGGACTTAATGATGTTCCTGATGAAACCAGGATAAGAACGCTATACCAAAATGAGGTAAGCAGAAAAGCAAGGGAAGGAAGCCGGGCGAAGGCCGGGCATATGAACCGCAAGCGAAGCGGTCTGCCTGGTGCGCATCTTGGCTTCCAGGGCGCAGCAGGCAGACCGCCGACTGCAAACATACACACGTCCGAAAGGACAAGCAACGACTCGCCAAGTCGTTGCAATCCGCCGTAGCTTTGTGCCGGGTAACACTGGCTGGCAAGGCTGCAACGGGCGCTAGAGAACGACAGTTCTCTTTCGACCCAATCTAGGCCAATGGGCCTTAAATGTTGGGCGACACGGACACGGGCTGCGCGGCAACGCGCACAAACCCTGCCAATCCAGAAGTGGTGAGAATCCACATCTCGGGACGTACGGAAACGAACGGCGTGACGAGATCTGCGCGTGTGGGCTGCTGAGTTGTCGGAAACGGCATCGGGCGACGAGGGGAAACCTGGACTCGCTGGCACCTTCGTAATGGAAGGGTCGCTGAATAGCTTAAGCACGTAAATAGGGGTGTGAGTCCCCTTTATCGCAGTAAGAGGCCTTGGTTGTGCTTCCGCTTGGGAGTGATGCATTGAAGACGAGTCAAAGTGGGTAGGTCGCTGCTATGGAACATCGAGCGACTGAAACGGAGCAATCCGGTAAGCGTATGCGATGCTTTGACTTCGAGATGCCACAGCTTAAATCGTGGTTTCGACTTGGTTGGATAACGTGGGAAACTCTGACGGCTCTTGTCCTGGGTGGCACCAGGGAAGATGAGCACAAGAGTGGGAGCGGTGGATAGTAGCGTTTGAGCGAGCTTCGAGACTTCATCAGTCAAGGGGGGAGCAAGCGAAAACCGCCAGCGGATGAAAAGTGTGTGTAGTTGGGCTTGGCAGCCCATTGCAGTACAGCCATCATCAGGCCTTGGTCGGCTTGATGGTGACAATCTCAGGTGGCACTGAGATCAGCGGAATAGGCAACAATGACTAAGATCAGCCGACGAGTGACGCGCCGCTTTTTCTGAGGTACATCAGGCACGCCAATAGGTATCGAACAAGGTCACATTATCAACTCAAAACCACCCCGATTTTCGGGGTGGTTATCTTGGCTTTCCAGCGTCCAGCAACTGATCGACGGGCTGCTAGTGCCGGTAGCGGCAGTTGGTCTGTTTCCCGCCGCGGCCACATCTCGTCCACCAAATTAACCTGTCAGAAGGAGGGTTGGATCGAACGACTGAGGGTCGGACTCGAAAACATACCCCCTGATCCTACATTTAACTAATTCTTTGGCGCAATCGCAGCTTGATGCTCTAGCTTATTCCACGCTCGCTTTTTAAAAGCTGATATTTTTCCAGATATTAAATCCCACCTGAATCATTTTTAAACTTGTATTCCAGGTAATCCGGTATTATCCATTGAGTCGATTTCCAAAATGCCAGCTAATGACCACGATGCTTGCCTAGAACATAAAATGAGATAACTCGTGAACACAAAATCTGACGGCTCCCTGATGGGGATATTGGTTGTTGTAGGGTTATTAGCCTGGGCTGCACATGCTGGCTGGTTTTATCAGACGGGTCAGCAATGGTTCGATACCTGCTGGTCCGCACAAAATTCAAAAGAGGAGCCGAAAACACCTGAAGAGGCTCTGGCGAGGGGGCAATGCAAACACAACGCTGAAAAAGCCTTGTTCGATGCTGGATTTGTATTCTCCGGCAACCCTGAATTCTCTGTTACTCCTGAGTTGAAAGCGGCATCGGATGCATGTCCCAGCAACTATAAGGATCTGCCTATCGGAGGTCCTCAAATTTTGGTGGTTAATATGATTCAAGAGCGCGGGGGTGTCGATCGTCTGGATAGCTTTTTGCCGGCTAGTCGCCTAGTTGTTCGTACCTTTGAATCGAGGTGGCCCAATTGTCCCACGGTACGAGAGGCTAGCGGCTTCCCAAAAATTGTTGAGAAAAATGGTGTGTTTGACTGGGCTACTCCGTGCAAGCCTTGCGAGGCAGAGCAAGCGGCTATCAATCGGCGTTAGTCCTCCAGATATATTTACCTCACATGTATTAGCTGAAACTTGATCTAATCGGCAGTATCAGATCCAATCTAGTTCGGTTCGTCATAAGACCGACCGGAAACGGCCTATTGTGTTGAAAACTCGATTGCCGCGTTTGCAATCGCTATCTCTGAAAAATCGACCTCTCAGATCGCCCCATAAGCTACGATCTTTAATCGGCCAAGGGTAAAAAAACCTCTGAATATGGCTGAAAATCATGGGAGGCGAGTTTTTCAACATAATAGGCCAGAAGCAGACCTTCAAAATATTGTGCGCACATGGGCCGTGAGTAAATTAAATGACATGTGAATCAATAAACTTTGCGGAGCAAAGATGGGACAGGCGAAGACGGCAATGATGGAATCGGAAGCGCGGGGATGGGACGCACCTGACTCCTGGGTGTGCACTGAATGCGTAGAAGATGCATTTCTCAAAGAACTGGTCACGGCGAACGAGGAAGAATGCGAATGTAGTTATTGCGGCCGTGTAAGTGACACACCAATTGCTGCGCCTGCTGAATGCGTCATGCAGGCAATTGCAGACACAGTTTACTATTGGTATGCACCCCCACAGGAGGTTGGTGTGCCATACGAGGATGGAGAATGGGTCATTCAGACATCGGTTACTGCCGAAGTTATGGCAGAGTTGGGACTCGATTGCCAGGCTCAGTTCTTTGAAGATGTTCTATCCGGATTCCACAATACTTGCTGGGCGGAATGTTCCGAGGGCTTTTGGGCTGCGACACGGGAAAATCAGCTTCTACGGCTCGCATGGAAGTCGTTTGTAGAAGTAGTTAAGCATCGAACCCGTTTCCACTTCCTCGCACAGAAAGACGGAGTGGCTTACGATACGGACTACCTTACCCCTGATGAAGTATTGAGCTCAATTGCTGAACTTCTTCGAAAATTTGAGATGCTTTGGGAAGTCCAGGCGGGCACCTCTATTTTCAGATGTCGAGTTAGGGGCCCACATGACCAGTGGGAGCCAGATAAAGCGCAGCTAGGAGCCCCGCCTTCAGCGCGCGCCAGTGCAGGTCGGATGAACCCTGCCGGAATTGCATATTTTTATGGGGCGTTTGAACCTGGGACTGCTATAGGAGAGGTAGTGCTCCATCCCCCCACCGCCATTGCTATGGGGGTATTCAAGACCATTCATCCATTGATAGTGGCGGATTTAACGAAACTCCCGCCAATTCCTTCAGTGTTCGACAATAGTCGGCGCAATGAGCGCGAGGCCATTCTTTTTCTGCGAGAATTCACCCGCCAAATTTCGAAGCCCATTCAAAAGAACGGTATGGAACACATAGATTATGTTCCGTCTCAAGTAGTGTGTGAATACTTGGCTCAGGTCTTCGAGATAGATGACGAAGGCCGGCGTCTCGATGGTATTGTTTACCCGAGCTCCATAAAGCCAGGATGCAACAACATTGTATTGTTCCCTTCGGAGCGATCGTGGAAAAATAAATTTGATAGGCTAGCGTTCGTCCGCTCTAGAGTTGTTCACATTGAGGATTGGAACAAGCTGACAAATGCACTTTCAATGACGTCCTGAGGTAGTGAAATCGGGTCGACCTCCTGGCTGCAATGACAATGCGAGAAGCGTTTTCATAAAAAAATAAAAATGCTACCAGGACAGACGGCCATAATTTTCCAGTTTCCAGAAAAAAAAGGGGAGGTAATGAAAAAAATAATTTTAGGGTTACTGATATTACTGGCTGGCTGCGCTGCCAATCTGACATTTATTGATCGCAGTGACGGCAACACTTATTCCGGATCTACCAGTGCAACAATCTCCGGCGATGGCACGGCAACAGCATCCATCGAAAATAATAATTATTCTGGAACCTGGATATATTCCGCAAATGGAGGCGGCTACACACTTGGCACTGCATTTGCTACTTCCGGCACATCAAGTGCATTTGCAACAGGAAATTCATATAGCCTTTCCGCCCAAGGAAATGGACTTATAAATATGAAAAGCAATAATGGTTTATTTCTACGCTGCGTCTTCAATTTCAACACTATGTCAAATAAGGGAACTGGCGAGTGCCAGCGTAATGATGGGCACCTCTATGATCTGTACGTAAAACGATAACAGCTTATACGGGCAGCAATGCTAAATCGGAACCCATACGGAATGACGGGGAAGGACCGCACTTTGTGGTCCTTCCCCGTCATTTCAGGCTACGTCCGTATTCCGTATTCTTCAGCATTCCACAGTGCGTCTCGCAGCTCTTCTCCACTGGGATTATAGTAGCCCATTGCCATCTGCAAAGTTTTCCATCCCATAATTTTTGCGAGTATCTGCACCGGCACTTTAGTTGCCATCCTGCTAGCCGCTTCGTGGCGCAGATCGTGAAAGCGCAGCCCTTCAATTCCAGCCGCCGTGCATATCCTGCGAAATGCCGCTGACAACCCGTTAGAGTTATGGAATTCAAAGAGTCTGCCGCCATTGATTGGCCGTGGGATGGATACCAACTCATTGACTGCCGTCGGGGACAAAGGTACTACGAGTGCCGCCCCATTTTTAGTTATGTCTAATACAATGACCTTGCGATGAAGGTTGATTTGGCTCCACTCCAGCATGACCAAATTACCTGCTCTCATGCCCGTCTCAATTGCTAACTTGATGATTAGCGACATCCCTTTGGCCTGGCTGCGCGCGGCGACAGCCAATAGCCTTGCTTCCTCATCCCATTCCAGCCGTCGCGCCCTCCCTTTGTTTTGTTTTGGTTTGCGGATGCCTGAGATTGGATTTTCGACCGCGATTGACCAATCCATGCGCGCGGTCGAAAACAGGTGGGAAAACAAGGCTAATTCTCGTGCAACTGTACTGCCAGAAACCTGTTTTAGTCGCTCATCTCGATACTGCGCGAAGTCAACACTGCGGAGACTCGCCAGAGACCTTATAGCTAACGGATGTCGCAGAAATTGGCGGATACGATTAACCTCCGTTACGTGACCTAGTTTGGTCGGCGTGACTTCTAGTTGATACCGCGCGAGTGCTTCCGCTAACGTCGTTTTTTCGGCTTCGGAACGATCGATAAACGAGCCGCGCGCCATCTCGCTTTCGATCACGCTGGCCCATGCCTGCGCATCCTTTTTTGTTTCAAAGGTCTTCACCTGAGGTGCGTAACCTTTTCGTTGCACGGTAGCCCGCCATTGATGCGGGCCGCGCTGAATGATGCCTGCCATACTCTCGTTCCTTTCAGGATACCCAAAAGGACAATTCCTCTTGGTACGAGGTATAGCTCCATTCGTACAAAATTCGTACAACAATGGAAAAAATAAAAAAAGACCTAGGTTTTTAGGCCTAAGTCTTCTAATTCTATTGGTGGGGCGTGTGTGACTCGAACACACGACCTACGGATTAAGAGTCCGCTGCTCTACCAACTGAGCTAACGCCCCAACAGGGGTCGAATTATAGCGGCAGTTGGTGGTTTTCGCCAGCTTTTCTATTGCCTCTTCAGGCCTTCGGCGTAATCGTTGCCACGGCAACGCGATTTGTTCCAATCGGCTACACTTTTCGTTTAATTTGCGATCAGGATAAGTATGCCTACCCCCATGAAAATTGATTTCGTTTCCGATGTTTCCTGCCCTTGGTGCGTGGTAGGACTGCGTTCGCTGCAACAGGCCATTGAGCGCATCGGCGACGATGTGCAGGTCGATTTGCATTTCCAGCCGTTTGAGCTCAATTCGCAGATGCCGGCCGGCGGACAAAATATTATCGAACACCTGGCCGAAAAATACGGTTCCACACCGGCGCAGCTTGCCAGCAATAGCGAGGTCATTCGGGCACGCGGTGCGGCACTCGGCTTTACCTTCAACATGGATAAGCGCGAGCGTATTTACAATACCTTTGATGCCCATCGTTTGTTGCATTGGGCTGGGCTTGAAGGCCGCCAGTTGGCATTGAAAGCCGCATTATTCGATGCTTATTTCACGCAGGGTCTGAATCCTTCGGATCATGCAGTGCTGGTCGAACTGGCACGCAAGGTCGGGCTGGATGCAGCAAAGGCGCAGCAGATTCTGTCGGCCGATACCTATGCCGCCGAGGTTCGCGCGCAACAGCAGTTTTATCGTCAGCAAGGCATCAATGGCGTGCCGGCCGTGATTATCAATGATCGCCATTTGATCTCAGGCGGCCAGCCGGTGGAGGTATTCGAGCAGGCATTGCGGCAAATTGCCGAGGCCGGATAAAGCTGAATAAGACCAACTCCAGCCTTATTTTTTCCCGCCTGCTGTACAGTGGCGGCTTTTATTGAATGCAGGGAAGCAAAATGAGTGAAATCGATCGCCGGATTCTAAAAACCATCAATGAGCAAAAAGGCCAGATTACTGCCCTGACCTGTCTGATCAACGGTCTGTTTCATTCATTGCCGCGGGATTTCTGCGCCAAGGCGTTGCAGGAATTCGATGTCGAGACCGAACTGGCGCGCGAGATGTTTGCGCAGACCAATGCCAATGATGTCGTCAGGGCCAGCTTTGAGGCGCATGTGAAAGCATTGAACGATTTACGTCAGGATAAACCGGCTTCGCATTAAACAGCGGCGAACGATCCGCTCAATCCAGCGCCAGCATCGTTTCCAGCAGCCACCCACCGGCCGGGCCGAGCGTGCGCTGACGCGACCAGACTGCATCGATTTGCACCTGCCGCGGCCAGCCCCGCATTGCCAGTTGTTTCAGCTTATCGCCGGCGAACTGCTGGACCAGCCATTTCGGCAGCGCAGCCCAGCCGAATCCCATCGTCGTCATTTCCAGCATCATTAAGTAACTCGGGGCCGACCAACTGCGCCCGGCGGTCGGCTTTGCCGGCAGCATCGCCGAGGTGGCAAGCCTGATCTGCCGGTGTTCTGCCAGTAGTTCGGCGTTGACTGCCGGCTCACGCGCCAAGGCATGCGTAGTGGCCACGTAAAGCGCGATTTCCGAACGCTCCGATAATGCTGCCGAGCCGATATCCGGCGGATAGTCGGCCTGCCCCTGCACTAATCCAATATGCGCCCTGCCGCTTTGGATCATCGCCAGTAAATCGGGGCCTTCCGCAATCACACACTCAAATGCCAGGTCTTGATAACGCTGCTCGAAGGCCTGCATGATCTGCTCGTAATGGACCGAATAGTAGGTGTCCGATAAGGCCAGCGTCAGCCGCGATTCCAATCCGTCGACTAATTGCAGCGCGGCGCGGTCGAGGCGGTCGGTGGCTGCCAGGATGTCCTGGACGCGGTCCAGTAAGAGCCGGCCATGTTCGGTCAATGCCGGCTTACGGCTGCTGCGGTCGAACAGAATGACGCCCAGATCCGCTTCCAGATTGGCAATCGCGCCGCTGATGGTGGATTGGCTTTTGCCCAGCTTGCGCGCCGCAGCCGAGAAGGAGCCCAGCATCGCCGCCTCGACAAACGCTAATAGAGCTTCCGGGGAATGGTGGATCATCTATCGTTATTTCCGTTAATAACTGATTATCGATTATCACAAATAACGATCATAATGCGACATCTTTTTTGTCGTCAAGGATTGATAACATGAATAACGGTATGAATAACAACAACGCCCCACTGAAGAAATCGATCGTGGAACGCATTTTTCACGCATTTGTGTTTGAGCTGATCGCCATTGCACTGACTGCTGCTGCGATCGTCTGGCTGATGGGTAAGCCGCTATCGCATGCCGGCGGACTGGCCATCGCGATTTCGACGATTGCCATGCTCTGGAATATGATTTTTAACGCCGCGTTCGACAGGGCGCAGAGCAAAATGAAATTTCAGCGCACGATTACCGTACGCGTGATGCATGCGCTGCTGTTCGAATTGGGATTGACGATTTTGATCGTGCCGCTGGCGGCATGGGGCTTGGGCATCAGTCTGCTGGGGGCGTTCTTGCTGGATCTCGGCGTGCTGCTGTTCTTCTTGTTCTATTCTTTTGTCTACAATTTGTTCTACGACATCATCAGAGCGCGGTTGCTGGCAAAAAAACATACCGCCGGCATCACCGCGCACTAATCGAGTCACACCACACATACAACACAGCCACAACGGCGGCAGATCAATTCCGATCTGCCGCCGTTTCACGTCGCTGACGAAGAAATCCCATTACCGCCGGCATCAGAGAAATCACCACAATCGCAAGAATCAATAGGCTGAGATTTTTTTTGACGAGGGGCAGATTGCCGAAGAAATAACCGGCATACGAAAAAGCGCCCACCCAAGCTACCGCACCGATGATGTTATACGGCAGAAAGCGCGTATAACGCATTGCGCCAACGCCGGCCACAAACGGCGCGAACGTGCGTATGATCGGCGCAAAGCGCGCGATGATGATGGTTTTACCACCGTGCCGCTCGTAAAATGCGTGCGTCCGATCCAGGTGCTTGCGTTTGAAGATGCGCGAATCGGGCTTGTTGAATACTTTCAGCCCGATCATGCGTCCAATCTGATAATTGAGGCTATCGCCGAGCACGGCGGCCAAAATCAATGTCGCCACCATTAAATGAATATTAAATGCGCCGGCCGCTGCAATGGCGCCGGTGACGAACAGCATGGAGTCGCCAGGCAAAAACGGCATGACGACCAAACCGGTTTCACAAAATATAATCAAAAACAGTATCAAGAAAAGCCAGGGGCCATAAGCGGTAGCCAGTTGCGCCAGATGCACATCGATGTGCAAAATAAAATCAATCAAGAACGTTACGAATTCCATATTATCCTGTCGTGCTGATGTCGAAACGGCATTTTACCGCGCTCTCGGCGATATGCCGATTTTTAGCGAAAACATGCTCGGCTGTAAGAGTAAAATAACCGATCTGCCACGCTGGGCGCATATCACTCGCATACCACTGGTCATACGAAAGGTTGGAATGTCTGTAGCACTACCCCCCGAATTAGAGGCCGTCGGCGCCGATCCTGCGCTAGCCAAACATACTCCCATGATGCAGCAATATTTGCGCATCAAAGCGGAACATCCCGAAACGCTATTGTTTTACCGGATGGGCGATTTTTACGAATTGTTTTTCAACGATGCCGAGAAAGCATCGCGTCTGCTGGGTATTACGCTGACGCAGCGCGGCGCGTCCAACGGTAATCCAATCAAGATGGCCGGCGTGCCGTTTCATTCGCTGGATCCCTATCTGAGCAAACTGATCAAGCTGGGCGAATCGGTCGCGCTATGCGAACAGATCGGCGACCCCGCAACCAGCAAAGGGCCGGTCGAGCGCAAAGTGGTGCGTGTGATTACACCCGGCACTTTGACCGATTCGGATTTGCTGCCGGAGAAATCGGAACGTTCGCTGTTGGCGCTCTACGTTACCGAGCAGCGCAAAACAATCACGCTGGGCCTGGCCTGGCTGTCGATGGCCAGCGGCGCGCTGCGGGTGATGGAAGCGAGCGCCAATGCGGTTGATTTCGAAACGCGATTAAAACAGGAATTGGAGCGCATCGCGCCGGCCGAGTTGCTCGTGAGCGAAAGCATGGCAAGCCGCGTCGCCGCCTTATTCAACGGCAAGATCAATACGGTGCCGGATTGGCATTTCGATATCGGCAACGGTAGCCGCGCGCTGTGCGATCAATTGGCGGTCGCCACGCTCAATGGCTTCGGCGCCGAAGGCTTGAACGCCGCCATCGGCGCCTCCGGTGCGCTGCTGCGCTATGCGGAATCGACACAAGGCAAAGGTTTGCAACATGTCAGGGCCTTGACCGTTGAATCCGAAAACGAATTTATCGGTCTGGATGCCGCCACCCGCCGTAATCTTGAATTGACCGAGACGCTGCGCACGCAGGATACCGGCAACGCGCCGACCCTGTTTTCATTGCTGGATCACTGTCGCACGGCAATGGGTTCGCGCTTGCTGCGGCACTGGCTGCATCATGCACGGCGCGATCAGCAGGTCGCCCGCGCCCGGCACGCTGCGGTTAACGCATTGATGCGCACCGATGCATGTTCAGGCCTGTCGGGCACCTTGGCCGCCGTGCCCGACATCGAACGCATTACGACACGCATCGCGCTGCTGTCGGCCCGCCCACGCGATCTGGCCGGCCTGCGGGCCGGTTTGCAACAACTGGGATCGCTGCGCGCTTATGTCGAAATCTGCGGCCGCGATGCCGATGCGCCGCTGCTTAACACCTTGCACAGCGCACTGGCGACACCGCACGATTGTCTCGATTTGCTGGAGCGCGCAGTGCTGCTGGAACCTGCCGCAATGGCCCGCGACGGTGGCGTCATTGCGCGTGGCTACGACGCTGAACTCGATGAATTGCGCGGTCTGTCCGAAAATGCGGGGCAATTCCTGCTGGACCTGGAAACGCGTGAACGCAGCCGTACCGGCATTAGCAATCTGCGCGTTGAATACAACAAGGTGCACGGCTTCTATATCGAAGTCACGCACGGCCAGACCGATAAAGTACCGGACGATTATCGCCGTCGCCAGACACTCAAAAATGCCGAGCGTTACATCACGCCGGAACTGAAGGCATTTGAAGATAAGGCTTTGTCGGCGCAAGAGCGCGCGCTGTCGCGTGAAAAATATTTGTATGAGCAATTGCTGCTGGCGTTGGCGCCGTATATCAGCACGCTGCAGGCAATCGCGCATGCCCTGGCCCAGCTCGATACCTTGGTAGCGCTGGCCGATCATGCAGCGCGCCATAATTGGTGTGCGCCGCAACTGGTGCCGCAGCCGACCATCGCGATCGAACAAGGCCGGCATCCGGTGGTGGAAAAACAGATCGAACGTTTTATCGCCAACGATTGCGGCTTCGACGCCGAACAGCGGCTGCTGCTGATTACCGGTCCGAACATGGGCGGTAAATCGACTTATATGCGGCAAGTCGCACTGATTACGCTGCTGGCTTATATCGGCAGCTTTGTGCCGGCGCAAAGCGCGACGATCGGGCCGATCGACCGCATCTTCACCCGCATCGGCGCGGCCGACGATCTGGCCGGCGGCCGTTCCACCTTCATGGTCGAAATGACTGAATCGGCGGCGATCCTGAATAACGCCACCGAGCATTCGCTGGTGCTCATGGATGAGGTCGGTCGCGGTACCTCGACCTTCGATGGACTCGCGCTGGCCTGGGCGATTGCCAACTATCTGATCGATAACAGCCGCAGCTTCACCTTGTTTGCGACGCATTATTTCGAATTGACGCAGTTGCCGGAAATTCATCCCACCGCCCGCAACGTACATTTGTCGGCCATCGAACACAAAGACAGCATTGTTTTTCTGCACGCGGTACAGCCGGGTCCGGCATCCCAAAGTTACGGGCTGCAAGTCGCGCAATTGGCCGGCGTTCCCCCACTCGTTATTCGTGCTGCACGCAAACACCTGGCGTTACTGGAAGCGCAGTCGGTCAATACCACGCCGCAATTCGATCTGTTCAGCACCCCGCCGACGGCATTCCACGATGCGCCTGAAACCACCATCGCCGAGCCGGACCCTGCGACGCTGCGCTTGCTGCAAACGTTGGATGGCATCAATCCCGATTTGCTGACGCCGCGCCAGGCACTCGATGCGCTGTATCAACTGAAACAACTCGGCGCCGGCAAGCAGGAATGAAGGGATGAACATGCGCCGCCGAAACCCGGGGAGACCTCGACTTCGCACGCTATTACCGGCGGCGCTGACGCTGTTAATGGCGCTGAGCGGTGGTGCCTGTCTGAGCGCACCGGCCGCCGCAGCCGCCGATTTCAGTTTCGGGGTCATCGGCCAATCGTTTATCCACAATGACGGCGAAACCGCCTTACGCAGCGCATTGGCTGAAAGCGATGCGGATAACCTGGCCTTTGTGGTCGTCAACGGGATCAAATCGGCCAGCGAATCTTGCGGCGACCGCTTATATACAGAGCGCCGTAGTATCTTGGACGCGGCGCAAAACGGCGTCATCATGTCGCTCGCGGCCAACGATTGGGTGCCATGTAAAAATAGCGCCGGCAGATCCAGCGCCATCGAACGGCTCAATCAAATCCGCGAATTGTTTTACGACAGCGATATGTCGTTCGGCGCCACCAAACTGAATTTGATCCGGCAGTCGGCCTCGCCTAAATTTCGTGAATATGCAGAAAATGCGCGCTGGGAAATTGACGGTATCTTATTTGCTACGGTCAATCTGCCGATCAATAACAATCACTATCGGAGCGACGGCGGCCGTAACGGCGAATACGAAGACCGGCTGATTGCCAATCGCGACTGGTTGCAACGGCTGTTCGCGATTGCCAAAAATCAAAAAATGCCGGGAATTGTGTTGTTCACAGATGCCAATCCCTTATTGCCCCTGTTGCAAAGAGCGCCGGAATTGCGTGGACAACGCGATGGATTCAATGAAGTGCGCCAGTTGATCACGACCTTGTCGGCCAAATACGGCGGCCGCGTGTTGCTGGTACATAATCAGCAGCACGCGGCGCGCAATATTATCTGGTACGGCAATCTGGGCACGCTGGGAAGCGACGTTAGCTGGTCAAAGATCGGCGTGGATACCGCTCGGCCAACCTTGTTTTACATTGCAGAGCACAAGTAAGCCCTGCCCCCTGCAATGCAACATCAGTGAATCGGATGGCTGCGGAAATGATCGCCTTCATCATGGTCGTCATCATGATCGTGCCCGTGATCATGGCCATGCGCACCGTGCACGTGCTGATGTTCAATTTCCTCTTCGCTCGCGGCGCGCACTTCCGTCACACTCAACGCAAAACGCAATGCCATGCCTGCCAGCGGATGATTGCCATCCAGAACCACCTTATCGTCAGCGATATCGGTCACCGTGAAAATAGTGGTTTCGTCTTCATTGTCGTCCGGCGTGCCTTCGAACTGCATGCCGATTTCCAGCGGCGTCGGCAGATTGCTGCGTGCTTCGATTTTGACCAGCGCGGCATCGTATTCACCGAACGCATCGCCCGGCTCAACCTGAATCGTCGTTTCGTAACCGGCCTGCTTGCCTTCCAGCGCTTCTTCAATCTTCGGCAGCGTATTTTCATAACCGCCGTGCAGATAAACCATCGGCTCCTGGCTTTCTTCAATCAGATTGTCCTGCGCATCCGATAATTTGTAGCGCACCGTGACAACGGTGTTTTGAGCAATCTTCATTAGTCTATCCTTTCGAAATATTAATGAGCGGCATTATACCCGTTAGGCATACGCCAGACGCACGTGCAATCGGCACCAGTCATATAATGCACGCATGAAAAATATAACCGTACTCGGCGATATAACGCCGGCCCAGTTTCTGCGCGATTACTGGCATAAAAAACCATTACTGATTCGTCAAGCCTTGCCCGGTTTCAAAGCGTTGCTCACACCAAAGGAATTATTCGCGCTGGCAGCGCGCGAAGATGTCGAGTCGCGCCTGATCACCAAAGTGAACGATGACTGGACCTTGCAAAACGGGCCTTTCAAACGGTTGCCGCCCGTCAAACAAAAGGAATGGACCCTGTTGGTGCAAGGGGTCAATCTGCATGACGACGATGCCGATGCGCTATTGCGCCGCTTTCGCTTTATTCCCGACGCGCGGCTGGATGATTTGATGATCAGTTACGCCAGCGATGGCGGCGGGGTCGGCCCGCATTTCGATTCTTACGATGTCTTTCTGCTGCAAGCCGAAGGTCAACGGCGCTGGCAAATCGGGGCGCAGGACGACCTGACACTGGTCGATGGCGCGCCGCTGAAAATATTGCAGAATTTTATGCCGTCGGAAACGTTCGTGCTGGAGCCGGGCGACATGCTCTATCTGCCACCGCATTACGCCCATGATGGTATTGCGATAGGCCCATGCATGACGTATTCCATCGGCTTCCGGGCGCCGACTTATCAGGAATTGGGCGAGGCTTTCCTCGATTTCATGGTCGAAACAATCGATCTGCCAAATCGCTACGCCGATCCAGACCTCGCACCGAGCGCAAATCCGGCCGAAATAAGTAAAGTTATGTTAAGCCGCGTTAGCGACGAACTCAATAAAGTGCGTTTTACCGACGAAGATATCGGCATTTTCCTCGGCGAATACCTGTCGGAACCGAAAGCCAGCGTATTTTTCGATCCCCCGCTCAAGCAATTTTCGCCGGCAGGCTTTGCGCAGGCCAGCGCCAAACATGGTATTGCCTTATCGCGTAAAACACAGATGCTGTATCGTGGCCGCACGATCTTTATCAACGGCGAATCGTTCGATGTCAGCGGGCAAGACAAAGCCTTGCTAACGGCTCTGGCCAATGCGCGCAGCCTGGATGGCGAAATGTTGCAACGCGCCTCTGCGGATTTGCGCGAGTCGTTTTATCTTTGGTATCAGGATGGATGGTTGCTTTTAAACTGAAGCGATTCAGCATCCAAATCGCTATTTTTTTACCTGCGATTTGGATGTAATCCGAATGCGATCTGCGCGATTACTGTTCGGCTATTGCAAAAATACAACTCAATTAACCGAAAAAGTAATATTTTTATATAAAACTAAGCAAATATGGCTATAGATTTTTACTATTAAACAATATCTTAATGTGTTATTTAAGGATATTCATTATAATATGCGGCTAGAAAGCTTTCGTTATGAAGTCGCGCACCTCTTGGTACGAAACAAATTACGAAATCATTCTGTTCAGCAATAATTACCGGTAATTATTCGTTGTATTTTATTATTAAATCGAAGGAATACTCATGAAAAAAACGCTGTTGATCGCATCCCTGTTGGCTATTGCTTTGGCTGCTTGTGGTAAAAAAGATGATGCCGCTCCTGCCGCCCCAGCGGTCGAAACACCAGCTCCTGCTGCTCCAGCCGCTCCTGCTGCTGACGCTGCTCCTGCTGCTCCAGCCGCTCCAGCCGCTGACGCTGCTCCAGCCGCTCCTGCTGCCCCTGCTGCTGACGCTCCTGCTGCTCCAGCCAAGTAATCTTAGATTCATCTAAAGTTATTTTTTAGAAGCCAACCTTCGGGTTGGCTTTTTTCTTGCCTGCTACATTTATTTCCCGCCGCTCTCCTCTGCCCCTCCCACAGCATTACAAATCTATCCAGTCGAAGCCTTGCTCCTGGCACGCGATCATGACGGCCGCTGCACACCCCGCCAACGCTGCCGTCAGTGCACTGCGCGCCAATTCCGGTGTGTTATTGCTACTGCTTAGATGCGCACCCACCACCGTCTTCAATCGCACCTTATCGAGCAGCGCCAGTATTTCACCCGATACCTGATTCGACAAATGCCCATACGCGCCACCGATCCTGCGCTTGAGCGATGCCGGATAGGATGAATCGGCCAGCATTTGTTTATCGTGATTACATTCGAGCATCAACGCATCGCAGCCGTCAAGCGCACTGATTAAATGGGCAGTGGCTTGTCCCGCATCGGTCAAAACGCCGAGCCGGGTTTTACCGTCGGTGGCAACGAACTGTATCGGCTCGCGCGCATCGTGCGGCACGGTATAAGGCAAGAGCGATAGTTCATTCACCGCAAAGGACGCGCCATCGCGGCAAAAATTAAGTTCGACGCCGTCGCAAGTATCCCGCACAGCCTGGTAAGTACCGAAGCTGAGCCAGACTGGAATCCGGTGCCGTCGCGCAAATTTGAACACACCACCCACATGATCCTGATGTTCATGCGTGACGATCATTGCGCTGATGTCGCTCGGCAGCATGCCGCGCGTGGCGAGCCGCCTTTCGGTTTCACGCAGACCGAAACCGCAATCGAGCATGACCGTGGTGCCATGCGTGCCGGATAAGGTTGCCGTGCTGGAGGAAGAAGAAATCAGTAACGCATTGCCTTCGCTACCGCTGCCGAGACTGGCAAATTTCATTGAGCGCGCCGATAAAATAAAGCCGCCCTATCTAGTTCTAAGATAGAGCGGCAATGATGTAAATACAGCCCTTAAAGAGTAACTGGGCTTTACCAGGAATTACCTGAGTTGCTCATTCAACAGAGACAGAATGTTGTCTGCAATTTTTGAAACCTCAGGCTGGCCATCGTTATTGAGTACGCTGACATGGCTGCCGGAACCGTTAATTTCCTTGACCAGAATGCGGTAGCGCTGCGCAGTTTTATCTTCCTTCTTGGAACTGGAGAATATTTTGCTGAAGAAGCCCTGGTTGGTGGCTTTGGCGTCCACGGTCTGATCGACGTAACGCACGAAATACATGCCCTTCGCGCGATCTCGATCTTCAACGGTGAAGCCAACGCGATCCAGCGCCAGGCCGACCCGGCGCCACGAGCGATCGAAACTCTCGTTAACCTGAACATAGGCGCCGCTTGCATCTTTTTGCAGCTTGGAACGCGGGTTCTGCAGATCCGGCGCATTCGCTACATCGACCTTGGCCCTGGTTTCATCTGCACCCAGACGCACCATCAGGCGCGCCAGGAATTCGGCTTCAAGGCTTGGATCCGGCGCACGTGGCGTCCAGACTGAAGTCGATTTCTCCGAACCCGTCAATACTTCTTCGGCGCCGCGATGGCTGATAAAAATGTCGGTATTACCGTTCGCATCGCGTTCCAGACGTGTACGGAATTTATCGCGCTCACCGGTCGAATACAGAGAATCGAACACTTTACCCAAACTATTGCGGATGAAATCCTGTGGAATCTTCGCTCGGTTTTCAGCCCAATCGGTTTCCATGATGCCGGTGTCAGGCGACTCGACATCGATCAAAAAGCCGGAATCCTGCCAGAACTCTTTAATACGCGGCCACAACGCTTCCGGCGTAGCCTTGATCACCAGCCAGCGCTGCGAACCGTCGCGCTCGATATGCATGTCGCCTTCGGATTTAGGCGCAATAACCTGCTGCTTCTCAGGATCCGGCTTGGTCGTTTGCGCCAGCGTGTAACTGGATGCGGTAGCAACCCCTGTCGTGTTCGCTTCAGGAACCGAAAAACGATTGTCGCGCTGCAGTTGGGTCAGATCCGGCGGCACCGCGAGGTTCGGCGTCGTAATTTTGCCCGCGCTCTTGTAGTCGACCGAACTGCCTTCGAGCATAGAATTAACGGAGGAACATCCCGCCAGGCCGGCTACCATCAATGTGAACAGCGCCATCTTCTTAGGCGCGTTATTGAAAGTCATCAAAGAATTTTTGCGAATAGTCATGTGCTTACAGGATAAGTAGCAAACAGGTTCAGAGGGAAGCACTTGCGGGCTTGTGTGTTAATACCGGTCGAACGTTAAAGATTTGCGCGCTATTGTAATACACCGGACTCGCGCAACGCTGCCCGCACCACCTCGTGGTATTCAGCGCCCAATGGCGCCAACGGTAAACGCATGCCGGTACCGATCAGGCCCATTTCGGTCATTGCCCATTTAACAGGCACCGGATTGGGCTCTACAAATAATTTATTATGCAGCGGCAGCATCTTTTTGTTAATGGCGACCGCCTCGGCTGCCTTGCCCGCCATCGCCGCTACGCACATTTCATGCATCGCACGCGGCATGATATTGGCTGTTACGGAAATATTGCCCTTGCCGCCGCATAACATCAATGCGACAGCGCTTGGATCGTCGCCCGAATAAACCGCGAACGAAGCCGGCGCCAAACGCATCAGATCAATGCCGCGCCCGACATTGCCGCTGGCGTCCTTGACGCCGACAATCCCCGGCACTTGCGCCAGACGCAGCATGGTATCGAGCGATATTTCGGTAATGGTGCGGCCCGGCACGTTATACAAAATCAGCGGCAGGTCGACCGCTTCGGCAATCGCCTTGAAATGCCGATACAAGCCTTCCTGCGTAGGGCGGTTGTAATACGGCACCACCTGCAGCGACGCATCCGCGCCGACGCTTTTGGCGTACTTAGTCAGTGCAATGGCTTCCTTGGTGCAATTGCCGCCGGTACCGGCGATGATGGGGATACGTTTATTGGTGTGTTCGACCGCGACTTTGATCAGTTCCGAATGTTCCTCAACGGAAACCGTCGGCGATTCACCGGTAGTGCCGACGATGACGATGCCATCCGTGCCTTCGGCAATATGCCAATCGATTAATTTACGCAAGCCGGGAAAATCGAGGCTGCCGTCTGCGTGCATGGGAGTAACGATTGCAACTATGCTGCCCTGGATCATAATAATTTCGTACGAAAATGAGATAAATAGGGATTGTAGCGGATAGACTCGCCAGCCGCGCATTTCTTCATCGTGTTGGCATGCAAAAACTGCCGGAAGTGGCTGTTCAATGCAGCAGCGCCAGCAAAGGCCAGGTAATCAACTGCAATGCTCCCTGGGCTAATAACATCACTGGCGCCATCCACCATGTATAAATAACTTTTAGTAATACCAGCGCCATGACGATGAAAAAGCCGTAAGGCTCGATCTGGGCGAATTTATAAGCGTATTTATGCGGCAGCACACTAATGAGAATGCGGCCGCCGTCAAGCGGCGGGATCGGAAACAGATTAAACGCAAACATCACCAGATTCGTCAGAATGCCTGCTCTGGCCATGAGCGTAAAAAACTGTTCTTCGACGTTCAACACCAGCAATGCAATGAGCAATAGCGTCCAGATCAGGGCCATCACAAAGTTGGCAGCCGGCCCTGCCAGCGCCACCCATGCCATATCGCGCTTGGGTTTTCTGAGCTGGCCGAAATTGATCGGTACCGGCTTGGCGTAACCGAACAGGAACGCGCCGCCGGTCGCAAAATACAGTACGACGGGAATGACGATGGTGCCGAACGGATCGACGTGCTTAAGGGGATTGAGGCTCATGCGGCCCTGCGACCACGCCGTGGTGTCGCCAAAGAATTTTGCCGCATACGCGTGCGCCGCTTCATGCAGCGTAATCGCAAACAGCACCGGCAGTGCATAGACCGCAACGGTCTGGATTAGATCATTCATGGGAACGGATTCTAGCAGAGACCTCGCGTGCTGCGACAGATATTGGACATACCATTAAAAACCGAACGCCTCGGCCAATCCACGCCCTTGCCGGATCAGCGCCGGCTGATCGCCGCTCAGATCGATCACCGTAGTCGGTTCCAGGCTGCACGGCCCGCTATCAATGACCAGCTCGATCTGACGTTCCAGCGCATCGCGGATATCTTCAGCATCGGTCAAAGGCTGATCTGCTCCCGGCAGTATCAGCGTGGCGCCGATCAGCGGCGCGGCCAGTTCCTCCAGCAAGGCGTGTGCAATGATATTTTCCAGCACGCGCAAACCGATCGTTTTGCGCGACGGATGACTAAGCCGGCGCGGCACCTCTTTAGTGGCTTCGAGAATAAAGGTATAAGGCCCCGGCGTGGCCGCCTTCAATAGCCGGTACTGGCGGTTATCAACCTTGGCGTATAACGCAATTTCACTCAGATCGCGGCACAACAGCGTCAGGTGATGTTTGTCGTCGATGGCACGAATACGGCGCAAACGTTCCACTGCATCCTTATTATCGAGCTGGCATACCAGTGCATAGCAGGAATCGGTCGGCAACGCGACGATGCCCCCCTCCTGAATAATTTGCGCTGCCTGCTTGATTAATCGTAATTGCGGATTGGCCGGATGAATTTGAAAAAATTGACTCATTTACGGCTGCGCAACGCCTCGATACGCTGTTCGATCGGCGGATGGCTGGAAAACAGTTCCATGAAGCCCGGCTTGTCGTTAATACCGAGCGCCGCCATCGATTGCGGCAAACTTTCGGCTTGCATCCCGCCCAGACGCGCCAGCGCATTGATCATCGGCTGCGGCGTGCCCAACAATTGGGCAGCGCCTGCATCGGCGCGAAACTCGCGATGACGCGAAAACCATGCAACGATAACCGACGCACCGATACCGAATACGATCTGGCAAACCAGCACCGTCACAAAGTAGCCGATGCCGGTTCCGCCGCTATCGTCATTGCGCGACAACGCTCTATCCACCACATAACCCACCACCCGCGAGAGAAACACGACAAACGTATTGAGCACGCCCTGGATCAAGGTCATGGTGACCATATCGCCATTGGCGACGTGCGAGATTTCATGGGCCAGCACCGCTTCCACTTCTTCCTTGGTCATGCTTTGCAGCAAACCGGTGGACACCGCAACCAGCGCCGAATTTTTGAACGCGCCGGTCGCAAAAGCGTTCGGCTCGCCATCGTAGACGGCCACTTCCGGCATCGAGATGCCGGCCCGCTGCGCCAGCTTGCCGACCGCATCGATCAACCAAAATTCGGTCGAATTGGCCGGCGACGCAATCGTGCGCGCGCCGGTAGACCATTTCGCCATCGGTTTGCTGATCAGCAATGAAATGATCGAACCGGTGAAACCGACCACGACCGAAAACACCATCAGCATCGGCAAATTCAATCCGGCGCTTGTCATGAAACGATCGACACCAAGCAGCGAAAGCACGATGCTCAGCACCACCATTACGGCAATATTCGTCGCCAGGAACAAGAAAATACGTTTCATTTACAGATCCCAGTTATGCCAAACCGGGGTGATGCCGGCAGGCAGCGGCGGCAATGCGCCCAGATCGATACGGGATTCGCCTGGACTATGAAAATCGGAACCGCGCGACCCCATGAAGCCGTAACGCTTTGCCACTTTGGCATATTCATCATACTGATCCGGCGTATGGCTGCCGGTGACCACTTCAATAGCGTTGCCGCCCAGTTGCTTGAATTCGTCGAATAAGGCGTCGAACTGCATCGGTGAAAATTTGTAGCGTCCCGGATGCGCGATCACCGCGACGCCGCCGGCGCCGCCGATCCAATCGACTGCCTGCGTCAGTGTGGCCCAGCGATGCGGCACGTAGCCGGGCTTGCCCTCGACCAGATAATTGCTAAACACTTCGTGGCTATCGGCGCAGACACCGATTTCGACCATATACCGTGCAAAATGCGTGCGCGACATTAAATCTGGATTGCCGACATGGCGTAACGCGCCCTCAAATGCATCAGGAATGCCGATCGCCGCCAGTTGCGCCGCGATATCGCGGCCGCGTTGCTCGCGGCCATTGCGCGTTGCCCACAGCCCTTGCACCAGTTGCGGATTGGTTTCATCGATCTGCAGGCCGACGATATGGACCGTTTCCCCGGCCCAGGTAATTGAAATTTCGACACCGGTCACATAACGCAGCGCCAGCGCCTCGGCCGCCGCGCGCGCGGCGGCGATACCGCCGATCTCATCGTGATCGGTCAACGCCCATACATCCACGCCATTTGCTTTGGCGCGCGCAGCGACCGCAGCCGGCAGCAAAGTACCGTCGGAGATATTGGAATGACAATGAAGATCAACATTGAGCATGAAAATGCCCTTCCCAGCAGCGTTAAAACAAGCGATATTGTACGCCGCTTAAG
>DATMOE010000158.1:0-11018 GCA_035568435.1 Herbaspirillum sp.
CGACGCAGCGCCAGCGCAACCATGGACATGAAGCAAGTTCTCCTGATTATAATTTTGTTGCTGGATTATATAGACAAATTGTCCTACGCCAACGCTATGGCGAACTAATTTTTAGAGCGCACCACAAATGTAAATTTTTGCTGTTAAAGGTAAATTTACACCATGAAAATCGCCGCTCGGCGTATTAATTGTGCGCCCTAATTTGCGGCCTTAATGCTTGCCCTCAGCGCCAGGCGGTGTCCAGCCATCCGTCAGCGTTTTCAGGAACGCAATCACATCCTTGATTTCCGCCTCCGATAAGGCCGGTTGATCGCCCGGTTTGCGGCCGAATGGTGGATCCATCTTTACATTTGCCCGATATTGGGGCAGCAGATCGTCGAACTTATCGATGCTGCCATCGCGCTTGCGTGGATACCATTTTTCTGGATTCGTATCGCGCTGCGCATAAAATTGCATCACTTGTTCCAGCGTGTGGAACACTCCGTTATGAAAAAAGCTCTTTCGCAACGCAACATTGCGCAGCGTCGGCGTCTTGAAGAAGCCGCAATATTCTTTTTTATCCATCAGATCGGTGCGATCCGGGCCACATACGCCGAGATCGAAATAATGCGGATCGGCATTGATCGGGATCTTGCGATTGCGCGGTACACCGACGGCAATCAAACCGTAATCGGTAAATTGGGGAAATGCGCCATTAGGCGCTATCGCGCTGATATGGCAAGACGCGCAATTTCCCTTGGCCGGATCGTTGAACAACGCCAGACCGCGCGACTCTTGCGGGTTCAGCGTGGTTTGCCCACGTAAAAAAGCATCGTATTTACTACTGTAGGGATAAAAATCGGCCGGACTTTCCTGGAATATTTCCAACGCCATCAACGCCGCCTGAAAAGCACTTGCCGTATCGTCGAAAATCCGTTCGCCATAAGCGGCGCGAAACTGCGCAGCATAGGGCGCCCGCCGCAACTTGGCGACCACTTCGGCTGCATCGGCATTCGCCATTTCATACGACGTCAATAAAGGGATGCGCGCCTGCTCAGAGGCCGAATCGACCCGGCCATCCCAGGTCCGCCCGCCGGTAGGACCGGCATCGACGCTATCGTCGTTATCATCGTCATGATAGTGCTCGGAAAACGGCGGCGTATTTTGCATATAACGCAAAGATGGTGCGGCACGCGTACCGGCGTGTTTCATATCGCGTCCGCCGAACTGCACCGACAAATCGTTGGGCGGACCGAATGCATGATCGGGACTATGGCAACTGGCGCAGGATTGCTTGCCGGACGCCGACAGCGAGGGATCGAAAAACAGGGCACGGCCCAACTGGGTTAGCGTTTCAACGCTGACTTTGGGTGACACCCTATAAGCGGCATGGGCGGAATGCGGCGCATCCTCCGCCGCCTGCAAGCCGATTGTGGCGGCACTACCGGCCAAAGCCGCTATCATCAATAAAACTTTCATCGCAACAAGCTAGCAGCGGTTTGTGACCAAACGATGACACTGCGGAGGCCGCATGTCACGGTCTTGTTATATTCGATCGCTAGCATCTCAGTTTTACACAAGGGGACACCATGAATATTCGTTTGTCGCTGCTGACTGCAGCGGTTGCCATTTCGTTGGTCGCTTGCGGCGGCAACGCCAATCTCGCCACCACCAATGCCGATGCCGGCATCCGCAATATCGATACGCTGGTCGTGATCTATGCAGAAAACCGCGGCTTCGATACTTTATACGGCCTGTTTCCCGGCGCAGACGGCATTCCCGGCGTTAATCCAAGCGCCAAATCCAGCTATATACCGCAAAAGGATTATGACGGCTCAACCTTGCCGGTGCTGCCGCCGACTTGGGGCGGTGTAACGCTTCCAGGACAAACGAAAGTCATTACCCAGGCGCAATCGGCCAATATGCCGAATCGTCCGTTTCAAATCGACAGCGCGGCTGGCCTGAATGCCGACGCCTCGCTGATCACACGCGATCTGGTGCATCGTTTTTATAACGATCAAATGCAGATCGACGGCGGTAAAAACGATCTGTTCCCGGCGTACTCGGATGCCGGCGGCCTGGTCATGGGATATTACGACGGCAGCAAGATGGCTATGTGGCAACTCGCCAAGCAATACACACTGGCCGACAATTTTTACATCGGCTCTTTCGGCGGCTCATTCCTGAACCATCAATTCCTGATTTGCGCCTGCGCACCGCAATATCCGCATGCGGATACATCGCCGGCGGCCGGTTCCATTTCCAAAATCGACGTCGATGCCAACGGCAATTTCGTGCGTTTGACGCCGGCCGCGAAAGCCCCGGACTCGGTGTTGAATGGCGCGCCTAAATATGCCAACGACGGCAATCTGACGCCGAAGGATGGCAAAGGCATGTACTACGCGGTCAACACCATGCAGCCGCCCTACCAGCCCAGCAACATAGCGCCAGCCGCCAATGACGCCACCAGACTATATGCCGACCCGAAACAAGCGGTGACATTGCCGCCGCAGACGCAAACCAATATCGGCGATCTGCTGACGGCCAAAGGCATCAGTTGGGCCTGGTACGCCGGCGCATGGAACAGCACGCTGGCGGCAGCCAAGGGATCGCGCAAATTCCCGGCGCCGACGCCTAACTTCCAGTTCCATCATCAGCCATTCAATTATTTTGAGGAAATGGATCCGATCAAACATGCTGCTTACCGCGCAGAGCATTTGAAGGATTTCGACGAGAGCTTTCTGCAAGACGCAGCCGCCGGCAAATTGCCGACGGTATCGTTCTATAAACCACAAGGTAATTTGAACCAGCACGCCGGCTATGCCAACGTAACCTCCGGCGATGCGCATATCGCTGAAGTCATCGAGAAGCTCAAGCAAAGCCCGCAATGGGGTCACATGCTGATCGTCGTCACCTATGATGAAAACGGCGGATTCTGGGATCACGCCGCGCCGCCTAAAGCCGACAAATGGGGACCGGGTACACGTATCCCGACCATTCTCATTTCTCCTTACGCCAAAAAAGGCTATGTCGATTCGTCGCTGTACGACACCACCTCGATCCTGCGCTTCATCACACACCGCTGGTCCTTGCCGGTGCTGGATGGCATCAAGACGCGCGATCAGGCATTGCTGGCCAACGGCGGCAAGCCTATCGGCGATTTGAGTGGTGCGCTGCTGCCGTAAGACAAGGCAATCATCCGGTAAGAGCCCGCGACTATATCGCGGGCTTTTTTTATGGATCGGCAGAATCAGGCAATCCTCTTACAGCATTGATCTACCGCTTTCATACCTGTCCGTCTTAGCATGAATCAGCCTCAAGCACCTTCCGATTCATCAACACGGAGCACACCATGAAAAAGATCGAACACATCTACATCAACGGCCAATTCGTTCGCCCGCACGGCACAGAAATCCTGGAACTCATCAATCCCAGCAACGGGATCGCGAGCGCCCAAGTAACACTCGGCGATGAAACAGACGCACAGACTGCGATCGCAGCGGCCAAAGCCGCTTACCCGGCCTTTTCGCAAACCACGAAAGAACAGCGCATGGTTTATATGCAGCGCCTGCATGACGCCGTGTTGGCGCGATCCGACGAACTGATCGCGACCATGATCGAGGAATATGGCGGGCCGCTGAGCACGTGCAAGGGGACGGTGCAACGCGCCGCAAACAGTTTTTTGCGAACTGCTGAACTGCTGAAAAAATTCGAATTCGTCAAATATGTCGGCACGGCAAAAGTCATCCTGGAACCGCACGGTGTGGTCGGCCTCATCACGCCGTGGAACGCCAATTACAGTTTCATCTGCGGCAAGCTGGCCGCCGCGCTTGCCGCCGGCAGCACTGCTGTCATCAAACCCAGCGAACTGAGCGCGGCGCAAACGCAACTGCTCACCGAATGCCTGCATACAGCCGGCTTGCCTGCCGGCGTGTTCAATATCGTCAACGGACGCGGCGCTACGGTAGGCGCTGAAATCACGCGCCACCCGGACATTGCAAAAATCTCCTTCACCGGTTCTACCGCAGTTGGAAAAGCCATCGCCCGCGGCGCAGTCGATACCATGAAGCGCGTAACACTTGAGCTCGGCGGAAAATCACCGAACGTGATTCTGGACGACGCCGATTTTGAAAAGGCGATCCCGCTTGCGCTGAGCGCCGCCACCATGAATAACGGCCAGGCTTGTCTGGCAGGCACACGGCTGCTGGTGCCTCTGCACCGGCTCGACGAAGTCAAGCGCCTGATCCAAAAAGCCGCTGCCGCCGTCAAAGTCGGCGATCCGCGCGACAGCGCTACATCGATCGGGCCACTGGTTACCCGCACACAATACGACCGCGTGCAACGCTACATCCGCCTGGGCATCGAAGAAGGCGCTCAGCTTCTGATCGGCGGCGAGGGCCATCCTGCCGGCCTGGAGCAAGGCAATTTCGCAAAACTGACGGTGTTCACCAATGTCACCAACGATATGACCATTGCAAAAGAAGAAATCTTCGGGCCGGTGCTTTCGATTCTTACCTACAAAACAGAAGCGGAAGCCATCGAGATTGCCAACGATACAATCTATGGCTTGCATGCCTATGTCAGCTCTTCCGACAGTCGCAGAGCAAATCGCGTAGCATCTCAAATCGTAGCGGGCCGCGTCTTCATCAACGGCTTGTATGACGAGCCTGAAGCGCCGTTCGGCGGTTTCAAGCAGTCCGGCATTGGCCGTGAATTCGGTACTTACGGACTCGAAGCTTACCTCGAACCGAAAGCTGTGCTGGGTTATGGCGAGGCATCTTGAATGGGAGAATCGATTCTGTGAATACCTCCGATACGCTGATTTCGTTGCGGGACGAAGCGCTGCGGCTGTTCCGTGGCGTGCCGGACCATCAATTGGATCTCGCAACGGCAATCCCATACCTCTCGTTCATTCGCCGGACCCAAGTGACCGAATTGAATAAAGGCATGCTCGAACCTTCGCTCTGTCTGGTTCTGCAGGGGAAGAAGAAGGTACTCATCGGCCAAAAGATCATCCACTACGGGATCGGCAATTATGTCCTCTCAGCGATCGACATACCGATTTCCGGGCAGATAATGGAAGCCTCGCCGACCACACCTGACCTGGGACTCAAAATCGCTCTCGATCCAAAAGAGATCACCGCGCTGATTATTGAAACGGGCATGGCGCCGCCGAAAACACAGCTATCCAGTCCCGCCGCTTATGTGGATGAATCGGATGCCGATTTGCAGGATGCCTTGCTGCGCCTGGTGTGCCTGTTAAAAAAGCCAAGCGATATTGCAGTGCTTTCCGGTCTGATCAAACAGGAAATTTTTTACCGCCTTCTCACCGCGAAAGAAGGCGGCGCTCTATATCGAACACTGCTTTCTTCGTATCGTGAAAAAGGCATCAATGCCGCCATCCATTGGATCAAGGATAACTACGCCCAACCGATGGAAATCGAGAAACTGGCGCAGCGGGTCAGCATGAGTGTTTCGAATCTGCACCATCGCTTCAAAGCGATCACCACCATGAGCCCGCTGCAGTATCAAAAACAGACACGCCTGCTGGAAGCGCGCAAATTTCTTCTCGCCGGCAACGTCGAAGCCGCCACCGCGGCATTCAAGGTCGGCTATGAAAGCCCGTCGCAATTCAGCCGCGAATACCGCCGGTTATTCGGCGCATCGCCGCTGCAGGATATGGAATATTTGAAGCATTACCAACTGGATCAATAACGGGCCATCAGTCATCCTCATCGTCCTGCATCGTCCTGTATCATGCGGGCACACCGCCAGATAATGAAACGCTGATTACCGTGGAAATTTGAATCTTGAAGCATCCGAAAACGCATCCGAACAGGCTCCCGCAAGCGCATGAGGCAACATCGCTGGCCCTGTTTTGCAAAGTCGTCGACAACTATGGCGACATCGGGATCTGCTGGCGCCTGGCGCAGCAACTGACGCGGGAACATGACATCGCCGTAACCTTATGGGTCGATGATTTGCGCAGCTTCCAGCAGATTTGCCCGGCAGTGGCCATCGAATGCGAGAGTCAGCAGATCGACGCTGTGACGGTCAGGCATTGGCGCGATCAAGAGGGTGCGTTTGCAAGCAGTGACATTGCCGATATCGTGATTGAATTTTTCGCCTGCGACATTCCACCCGCTTACATTACGGCGATGTCACAGCGGACACCGCGTCCTGTGTGGCTGAATTTGGAAGGACTTAGCGCGGAAGCATGGGTGGAAGGCTGCCATACATTGCCGTCACCCCATCCATCGCTGCCTTTGACAAAGTATTTTTTCTTTCCCGGCTTCACCAGCCGCACCGGCGGCCTGCTGCTCGAATCCGGCTTGGAACAACAGCGCCAGGCATTCCAGCGCGATCAAGCCGGGATGGCCGCTTTTCTCGGGCAATTCGGCGTCACGCCGGCAGAAATGGCCGCCTTGAAAGTATCCTTGTTCTGCTATCCGCAGGCGCCGATTCCCGACTTATTTGCCGCATGGCAAAGCAGTGACAAGGCGATTGCCTGCCTGGTGCCGGAAGGCGTCGCCACCGACGCCGTTCAAACTTTTCTCGGACAAGCTGCAACAGCCGGCGCCAGCATGCGCCGCGGCGCGCTGACCGTGCGCGTACTGCCCTTTCTGCCGCAGCCTGACTACGACAAACTGCTGTGGGCCTGCGATCTCAATTTTGTGCGAGGCGAAGATTCCTTCGTCCGCGCGCAGTGGGCGGGGCATCCGTTTATCTGGCACATCTATCCGCAAGACAAAGACTTGCATCACGTTAAATTGAATGCTTTTTTGCAAGCCTGTACAGCAAAGACAGACAATCTGGTTGCATTGTCGCTCGCCTGGAATGCCGCCGCCAAAGAAACCATAGACTGGGCCGCAATATGGGCGGCATTTGAAGCAGACATGCCAAAAATTACCGCCATGTCCATAGCTTGGCAACGCCAATTATTGGCAAATGGCGACTTGGCATCCAATTTACTGCAGTTTGCAAAAGCAGATAAGTTGGCGTGATTCATCAGTGTGATTCAAAAATAGGTTAAAATACACGGCTAATTTTTAACGCAATTTAAAATTCAATCCTACGTTGGCTTGCGGTATTTTTTCCGGTAGGCCGCAAACGATTTTTGTGCAACCTACTTTTTACCTCTATTCGCTATGGCTATGAAACCTGCAAAAGAAGTTCGCGTCGGCAACATCATTATGGTTGACAGTAAACCCATGATCATTTTGCGCTCTGATGTCAATGGTTCAAGCCGCACGGGCTTCACCTACAAATGGAAGATGAAAAATCTTCTGACCAACAGCCCTCAGGAAAACGTTTTCCGCGGCGATGACAAGTTTGACGTCGTTGTCCTCGACAAAAAAGCGGTGACCTATTCCTATTTCGCCGATCCGCTGTACGTATTCATGGACGCCGATTACGAACAATATGAAATTGAAGGCGAGAATCTGGGCGATGCCCTGAACTACCTGAAAGACGGCATGGAATGCGAAGCTGTTTTTTACGACGGCAAAGCAATTTCGGTCGAACTGCCGACAACCATCGTTCGCCAAATCGTTTACTCGGAACCGGCGGTTAAAGGCAACACTTCGGGCAACGTCCTGAAAGAAGCCAAGATCGAAAATCCGATTGACGCGCATCGCCACACTGTGATGGTGCCGTTGTTCGTTAGCCAGGACGACATGATTGAAATCGATACGCGTACCAACGAATACAAAAGAGTCATACGCAACTAATTGCATCTGAAAATTAAAAAACGCTGCCGGTTCTTGAACTGCAGCGTTTTTTTTCGTCCATGGACTGTGCTATTCCACAAATACTAGACGATCCACGCGGGCCGCGACTTTTCCAGAAATGCGCGCAGGCCTTCGCGCCCTTCTTCCGATGCGCGCAAATCGGCAATCATGCTGGCAGTGCTTGCGCGCAAGACGGCGGCATTCCGCGACGCGGCCACCGCACTGACCAGCCCTTTCGCAGCGCGCATGGCACTCGGACCGTTCTCCAGCAAAATCATTAGCATCGCTATGACGGCCGCGTCGAGTTCGCCGGGTTCGACCACTTCGTGCACCAAACCGATCGCCAGCGCCTGACGCGCCGAGAAGCGCTCCGCAGTCACAAAATAGCGGCGCGCCTGAGACACGCCGATTTTCGCGATCACGTAGGGGCTGATCACCGCTGGCGCCAATCCCAATCTGACTTCCGACAACGCAAACGTTGCACTATCGGCAACCAGTGCAATGTCGCAACAAGCGATCAGGCCGATGCCGCCACCCATCGCCGCGCCTTGTACTTTGGCGATGGTCGGCGTCGGAAAACGATCCAATGTTTCCATCAGCGTACTTAGTGTGCGCGCGTCCTGCAGATTGTCGGCACGACTGGCATCGGCCATGCGCCGCATCCAGCCCAGATCGGCGCCGGCTGAAAACGACTTGCCATTTGCCGCCAGCACCAGCACGCGCAGGCCTGGATGATCGGCTGCCTGTTGCAATGCCGCAATCAATTGCGCGATCAGCACATCGTCGAAAGCGTTATGCAATCTCGGGCGATCGAGCGTGATGGTGGCAACGCCACGCGCATCGATATCGAATGTCAGGGCTGGGTTGTTAGTCATGGAGTCTCCGCTTATTTGCATTGGTTTATTGCACGGTAGCGGAGAATGGCTGCGCCGCCAATAGGCCAATAGCGAGCGGGCAAAAAAAATCCACACAAGTGTGTGGAAATTTTATTACCAGCATGACGCCGGCTCAACTGGCGTCCCCAAGGGGATTCGAACCCCTGTACTCACCGTGAAAGGGTGATGTCCTAGGCCTCTAGACGATGGGGACAATGGAAGTACTGATTAAATGCCGTGAGCGGCCCAATCGCCGGACTGCGATGCTCACCGTACAACCGTACGGCTGCGCTTCTTATCCAGCGCTTGAACCGCTCACAGCATTTACTCAGCGCTTCCTCTAAGTAACCTGCTCAATAAGCTGTGACGCCTGAAAATCCTGGCGTCCCCAAGGGGATTCGAACCCCTGTACTCACCGTGAAAGGGTGATGTCCTAGGCCTCTAGACGATGGGGACAATTGTCTTTCATTTACTACTTTTCTTTACTTCTCTTCGCGATCGCAATTACTACCGATCTTGCTGCCGCTTCATTTAAAACCAACCTGAAACAACCGAACGCAATCTGCTTTGACTGGTGGAGGTAAGCGGGATCGAACCGCTGACCTCTTGCATGCCATGCAAGCGCTCTCCCAGCTGAGCTATACCCCCCAGATGCGAAGAGACGAGATTATAGCAATGTTTTATTGGCTATGTAAATTTATTAAGCGGATTAATCCAGATAAGGCTTGAGTCGTTGCAACACGACATCGCGACCGAACAAGGCAAGCACCAGATCGATCGCCGGCGTCTGCAATTGCCCCGCCACGATCAGCCGCAACGGCATCGCCAGTTGCGGCATTTTCAGGCCGTGTTGCGCCAGCACTTGTTTCAACATGACGGTCAGCGCCTCTTTATTCCATTCAACGCTGGCGCATCGCTGCGCATAATCGGCCAACGCAGGCTTGATTGCATCCGTCACGTGCTGTGCGAGCAACGCAGCATCCGGCGCCGGCTGGCGATAAAACATCATCGCGGCAGCCGCCAGTTCGACCAGTGTGTGGGCGCGTTCCTTCAATGCAGCCAGCACTTGCGGCAGATCCGGCGTACCGCCACCGAATAGAGCGCCGTCCTGTTCCATGATCGGCTTGACCAGACTTGCCAGCCGCTCGTTATCGGCCAGTTTGATGTAATGATTATTCAACCAGGCCAGCTTTTCTGGATTGAACTGCGCCGGCGATTTCGACAAATGATCCAGATCGAACCAAGCGCAAAACTGTTCCATCGAAAACACTTCTTCGTCGCCATGGCTCCAGCCCAGGCGCGCCAGATAATTCAACACCGCTTCCGGCAAATAACCTTGCGCCGGATAGTCCATGACACTGACCGCGCCATGCCGCTTCGACATCTTATCGCCATCGGAACCGAGGATCATCGGCAAGTGGCCGTACAGCGGCAGCGTCGCCCCCAATGCCTTGAGAATGTTGATTTGACGCGGTGTGTTATTGACATGATCGTCGCCGCGGATCACATGCGTGATCTGCATATCCCAATCGTCGACTACGACGCAGAAGTTATAAGTCGGCGTACCGTCGGGCCGGGCGATCACCAGATCGTCCATTTCGCGATTGGAAATCGTGATAACACCTTTGACGACATCGTCCCAACTGACATCGCCGTCCAGCGGATTCCTGAAGCGCACCACCGGCTTGCGCTCGGCTGGAATCGCCGGCAAGGTTTTGCCGGGCTCTGGACGCCAAGTCCCGTCGTAACGCGGCTTTTCGCCGGCTGCGCGTTGTTTTTCGCGCATCGCTTCGACTTCCTGCGGCGATGAATAACAATAATAAGCAGTGCCGTCTTTAAGCATGCCGGCGATGACTTCCCGGTAGCGGTCCATCCGCTGCATCTGATAAAACGGCCCTTCGTCATGCGTCAGACCCAGCCATTGCATGCCATCGATAATGGCCTGCACCGCCGCCGGCGTCGAACGCTCCAGATCGGTATCTTCGATGCGCAAGATGAACGTGCCGCCGAAACGGCGCGCGTAGGCCCATGAGAACAGCGCGGTGCGCGCGCCGCCGAGATGAAGATAACCGGTTGGGCTGGGAGCGAAACGGGTACGGACTTGGGTTGGGACTGCTGTCATGATGAATAAAAACGGCCTTGGATCACCAAAGCCGTATAAAAGCTAAAAACGTATTTTACCGTGCTTCTGCCGTATGGCCGCCTCCGCAGAGAGGGCGCCGTTAAATGACGAACTTTATATGCCGAATTTTTTCAAAATCACAGGAAATACCTGCGCCAGCAACACAACGCTAACGACCCACATAATGATGGAGGTCTTTGCCTCGGCTATATCGGCCTTCGTCGCATAATTGGATTTGATCACGGCGAGATCGGCTTTAAATCCGCCAAAATCGTCTTCCAGCTTTTTAACGCGAGTCTCCATGCTGCCCAT
>DATMOE010000159.1:0-6981 GCA_035568435.1 Herbaspirillum sp.
AAAGAAATGCAAAAGGTTTTGCACGGTGATCGGGTGCAGGCGCGGGTGATCGGCACTGATCGCCGCGGCCGTCCCGAAGGCACGATCGTCGAAGTCGTCAGTCGCGCCAATACGCATGTGATCGGCCGCCTGCTCAACGAAAACGGCGCCTGGGTGATTGTGCCGGAAGACAAACGCATCGGACAAGACATCGTCCTGACCGGTTCGACCGGTAAGGCGAAAACAGGACAAGTGGTCAGTGTCGAACTGACCGAACAACCTTCGCGTTATGCGAAGCCGGTTGGAAAAATCGTTGAAGTTTTAGGTGATATCGACGATCCCGGCATGGAAATCGAAATCGCCGTTCGTAAATACGGCGTGCCGCACGAATTCTCGGAAGCCGCCAAGAAAATGGCGGCAAAATTGCCGGGCGAAGTCCGCAGTGTCGATTTGAACGATCGGGTCGATCTGCGCGACGTGCCGATGGTCACCATCGATGGTGAAGACGCACGCGATTTCGATGACGCCGTCTATTGCGAACCGGTCAAGATTGGCCGCGCCAATGGCTACCGGCTGATTGTTGCGATCGCCGATGTCAGTCATTACGTCAAGCCGGGCGATGCCTTGGATATCGACGCCATCGAGCGCAGCACCTCGGTATATTTCCCGCGCCGTGTGATCCCCATGCTGCCGGAAAAATTGTCGAACGGTTTGTGTTCCCTCAATCCCGGCGTCGATCGCTTGACGCTGGTCTGCGATGCGGTCATCACTGCCAAGGGCGAGATCAAGGCATATCAGTTTTATCCTGCGGTGATTCATTCCGCCGCGCGCATGACCTATACCGAAGTGGCCGCTATTCTGGCCAATACCAAAGGGCCGGAAGCCGCCAAGCGGCCCGGTCTGGTGCCACATCTGCAGCATTTGTACGAGATTTATCAGGCCTTGCTGCATGCGCGCCATGCACGCGGCGCAATCGATTTTGAAACGACCGAAACCTATATCGTTTGCAATCCGGCCGGCAAAATTGAGAAAATCCTGCCGCGCACACGCAATGATGCGCACAAGTTGATCGAAGAATGCATGTTGTCCGCAAACGTGTGCGCTGCCGATCTGATGGCGCGCCACAAGCATCCCGGCCTGTACCGTATTCACGCCGGCCCGACCAAGGAAAAGCTGAATCAGTTACGGACCTTTTTGAAACAAGTCGGCCTGAATCTGGCCGGCGGCGATGCGCCGTCGGCATCCGATTATGCCGAGCTGATGCCTAAGATCAAAGCGCGTCCCGACGCGCTGCTGATCCAGACCATGTTGCTGCGCTCCATGCAGCAAGCAGTATACAACCCGGAAAATATCGGCCATTTCGGTCTTTCATACGAAGCGTATGCACATTTCACCAGTCCGATCCGGCGTTATCCGGATCTGCTGACGCATCGCGCCATCAAAGCGATTTTGCAAGGCAAGCGCTATGAGCCTAAAGGTATCGATACCGGTACCCTGAATTCGCAACTGTCGGCTGCCGGCCGCAAGCAACTGGCCAAAGACAAAGCTGCCGGCAAGATCAAGAGCGAAGGCAATGTTGCAATATGGGAAGCGCTGGGCATACATTGCTCAGCCAACGAACGCCGCGCCGATGAAGCATCGCGCGATGTAGAAGCGTGGCTCAAGTGTTATTTCATTCGCGATAAGTTGGGTGAAGAATTCACCGGCGTCATTTCCAGCGTCGCCACATTCGGTATCTTTGTGCAACTCGATGCCTTGTATATCGAAGGTCTGGTGCACGTTACCGAACTTGGCACCGATTACTTCAAATACGATGAAGCGCGTCATGAATTGCGCGGCGAACGCACTGGTATCCGCTACCAGCTCACCGACCGCGTGACGGTGCAGGTCAGCCGGGTCGATCTGGATGCGCGCAAAATCGACTTGCGTCTGGTGACCGAACCAGGCATCAAGACCTTGCTGAAAAATGAAGCCAAGCGTGCCGAGAGCGAACATTCGCGCAGCAAACCGGCATCCGACGACGCACCATCGACCGGCTCAAGAAAGCCGCCGCGCACAGCTAAGACAGCGAAAGCTGCCAAGGCCACCGGTAAAGCCACCGTCAAGCCGGAAAAACCGGTGCGCGCAAAAACGGCCGCCGCCGATACCGAAAAAAAACGTTCCAACAAGCCGTTTACACGGCCAGGCAAAAAGCGCTAGCTTATGCGCTAATTTAAGCGCTAGTTTTATAGAAAAGATAAGCAGTATATGAAAAGCAAAATGATTTTCGGCTTTCACGCCGTGACTTCGCGTCTGCGGCACGAAGCTTCGTCGGTGGAAGAAATTTACGTCGATGCATCGCGTCATGACGGTCGCATGCAGGATCTACTGATCGCGGCCAAATCGATGAATGTCCGTGTTATTCCGGTAGATGACCAGCGCCTATCGAATATCGTAGGCACCCGCCGCCACCAGGGCGTGGTTGCCAAGGCAGGCGAATTATCGCTGGCGCGTAATCTGGACGAATTGCTGGATGCCATCGAGGGGCCGCCGTTGCTGCTGGTACTCGACGGCATTACGGACCCCCACAATCTCGGCGCTTGCCTGCGGGTTGCCGACGGCGCCGGCGCCCACGCGGTGATCGCACCGAAAGATCGTGCCGTCGGTCTGAATGCAACCGCAGCCAAGGTGGCCAGCGGCGCTGCCGAAACCGTCCCCTATATCACTGTCACCAATCTGGCGCGTACCTTGCGCGAGCTGAAAGAGCGCGATATCTGGCTGATCGGCACCAGCGATGAGGCGGAGAAGAACCTGTATCAGGCCGATTTTTCCGGTCCTGCGGCCATTGTCATGGGCTCCGAAGGCGAAGGCATGCGGCGCCTCACACGCGAAACCTGCGACCTGCTGGTCAGTATTCCAATGTTCGGCTCGGTCGAAAGCCTGAATGTTTCGGTGGCCTCGGGCGTGACATTGTTCGAGGCAAGGCGTCAGCGCATGGTCAAGCCTTAACTTCTCCTCTAAAAACGCGCCTTTCTGTTAATCTTCATTTTGCTATGTTTATCCGCCTTCGAGAAGATATTGCCAGCATCATTGCGCGCGATCCTGCCGCTCGTAACGGGTGGGATGTCCTGACATGTTATCCAGGGCTGCATGCGATTGTTATGCATAAGTGGGCGCATGCATGCTGGAATGGCGGTTTCAAATGGCTGGGGCGCTTCCTGTCGCATATTGCCCGCATCTTGACCGGCATCGAGATTCACCCCGGCGCCAAAATCGGAAGACGCGTATTTATTGATCACGGTTTCGGCGTGGTGATCGGCGAAACGGCTGAAGTCGGTGATGACTGCACCATTTATCAAGGTGTAACGCTGGGCGGAACCTTGCTGATCAAGGGCATCAAACGCCATCCGACGCTGCTGCGCGGCGTGATTATCGGCGCTGGTGCGCAGGTTTTGGGTGGCTTTGTCGTAGGCGAGGGCGCCAAAATCGGCTCGAATGCCGTGGTCCTCAAAGAGGTGCCTGCGGGCGCGACAGCGATCGGTAATCCGGCCCGCATCGTCATCAAAGACAAGGAGCACAGCCGTCAGGAGACGCCGGCAGCGCGTATGTTTGCTGCCTATGGCGTGACGCCGAACGGCGACGACCCGTTGGCCAAGGCGCTGCACGATCTAATCAATCATGCCGCCGCACAAGAGCAGCAGATCGATTTAATCCTATCGGCGCTGAAGGGCTCCGGTGTACGGTGCGAGAAGCTGATCGAACAAAATAAATTCGATGCGGAGAGCCTGAATAAACTGGTCGAGTAACAAGGGGCGCTTAAAGCGTTGCCTTAAAGATCGACCAGCAATTGGCCTTGATAGCCGAAGCGACGCAATACGCCATCCTTGCCTAATGCAATCCAGCCGCCACGCGCCGGCACGGTATCGATTTCCCAATCTGGTAATACGTAACGTACTTTAACGCCCGTCGCGTCCTGATAGACGTGGCGCGCCGGACGATGGGTATGGCCGTGAATCAGCAGCGCGCTGCCGGTATCGGCAAAGAGTTGTGCAATTGCCCGCGGATTAACATCCATGATTTCGGATGATTTCTGCTTCTGCGCCGCTTGGCTACCCTGGCGCAGGCCTTCGATAATCGCCTTGCGCTGCGCCAGCGGCAGCGCCAGAAAGGTGCTCTGCCAAGCCGGATTGCGCACCTGGGCGCGAAACGCCATGTAATCCGTATCGTCGGTACACTGGGCATCGCCATGCGCCAGCGTCAGGCGTTGTCCCGCCAGCATGACGACGTGCGGGTCGTTCAATAACGTCAGTCCTGCTGCCTGGGCAAATGCATTCGATACCAGAAAATCCCGATTACCGGCAATCCAGAACACCTCCACGCCCGCCTTGGATAGCGCGGCAATGGCATCGACGATGCTTCGATTGAAGGGGGTTTCCAGATCGTCGTCGCCGGCCCAGTATTCAAAAATATCGCCCAGCAGATAGAGCTGCTGGGCGCGTAGCGCATGTTGCGTAAGAAAATTCAGAAACGCTTGCGTTGTGAGCGGCAACGATGCCTGCAAATGCAGATCGGAAATGAAAAACGCAACCGGATCGGGAATTGCATCCGGTTGCGTAATATTGCCGCTTGCAGCGGCGTGCCTGGTGGAATGTTGCGGCATCGAATTAGACGATTTCGGCCTTTACGATGATCACATCGTCGACTGGAACATCGGCGAACATACCGGTACGAGTCGTTTTAACAGCCTTGATCTTATCGACAACTTCGGTGCCTTCGATCACTTTGCCGAACACCGCATAACCCCAGCCGTCCTGGCCAGGGTAATCCAGAAAGCTATTGTTCTTGACGTTGATGAAAAACTGCGCGGATGCCGAATGTGGGTCCGAGGTACGTGCCATTGCCAGCGTATAAGGTTCGTTTTTCAAACCATTGGCGGCTTCGTTTTCAACATTTTGCGTGGCAGGTTTTTGTTTCATGCCGGGCTCAAAACCGCCGCCTTGCACCATGAAACCATCAATCACGCGATGGAAAATAGTGCCGTTGTAATGACCTGCGTTGACATAGGCCAAGAAATTTTCAACCGTCTTCGGTGCTTTTTCAGCATCCAGTTCGATTTTAATTGCACCGTGGTTAGTGGTAAGTAAAACGGCCATATAAGTCCTGTATAGATAAAGTAATAAAGAAATAAAGTGTCGATCGGAAATATTGTCGACAGAAAACTACGGGGAAACAGTCGCCGATTCGATGATCACCGGCGTCACCGGCACGTCTTGATACATGCCGCGGTTACCGGTTGGAACGCGTTTGATGCTGTCGACGACTTCAGTACCGCTGATCACCTTGCCAAACACTGCGTAACCAAAACCGTCGCGGCTCGGATAATCCAGTGCGCTGTTATCGGCAGTATTGATAAAAAACTGCGCAGTTGCCGAGTTTGGCGCACTCATGCGCGCCATTGCAATGGTATACGTCGTATTTTTGAGGCCGTTATTGGCTTCGTTCTTGATCGGCGAACGGGTCGCTTTTTCATGCATATTTTTATCGAAACCGCCGCCCTGGATCATGAAGCCTTCGATGACGCGGTGAAAGATTGTGCCGTTGTATTGGCCGCTTTTGACGTATTCGAGGAAATTGGCTACCGAAACCGGCGCTTGGGCCGGATATAACTCCAGCACAATGTTGCCCATACTGGTTTTCAGCGTGACGTGCGGGGTATCGGTGGTGGCGGCAGCGGCGCCATTAGCAGCGATGCTCAGACCGAATGCCAGCGATGCAGCGGTCAATACCAGCAGGGCGCGACGAGATAAATTCATATTAGGCAGTTCCTTCGTAAATAATCTTCCAGCCGGCGTCTTCCTTGATCCAGTACTGGCGTTTGTGTGAGATATTTTTACTCTTGCCGATCGATGTTTCCTGCGTAAAAGTACCGACCATGACAGCCTCTTCACCGGGATACAAAAACATGCTGACGTCGCTTAGTTTAATAGTAACGCCGCGCGCATTGTTCATGCTTTTTTGCTGACGGTTAAACCATGTACGCAGATTTTCACCCAGTCCCGAGCGAAAGCGGGATGAATAATTTGCCAGCAATTTGCTGGGATCCTCGCTTTCAACATCGCGCGACCAATCTTCGATCAACTGGCTGAACGCCTGGTGTTCTTTGTCCCAGGCCGCCTTGGTAATGAATTCGACGTCGTTGCTGATCAGGACCGTTGTTTTACCGCCTTCTGTGGCGGCATAAAGCGCTCTCAGATCGGGATTGGTCAGCACCACGCAGCCATCGGACGATAGCGGCGGCCGGCTGAAATTATCGGAGGGGGTGCCGTGCAGCCAGATACCGGAACCGCCGCGGCCATTGAGACGATCCCATTCGTTCGGATAGTTCAGCGGTAATGCGCCGGCGCCGTAAAAATCCGGCAGCTTCTGTCCTGGAATATGGCTGTTGACGGCGTACACGCCGATCGGGGTCTTCTGGTCGCCTTCCTTAAACTTATTGACGCCCAGTTTTCCCTGCGAAACGTAATAGTCGGTCTGCAATTTCAGATTGCCGTCGTCGTTAGCATAGACATACACGCGCGAGCGTTTGGTATCGACTACCAGCACCGTTTTCTGGTCATTGCCCACTTGCAGCACGGCTTTGGGAATCAGCTCTGGATCGGGACGCTGTTGCAGAGATTGGATGCGCACCATTGCTTCGGCGCGTAAATCCCGCATTTTATCTGTGGGCGCGTCGAGTACGGCGCCAAAGGTATTGATCGGGCGCGCGATCATCATCAGTAAATCGCCACGCACCAGTTGGCCGAGGCGGAAATAAGGATAGGCAGCTACCAGCGCATCGGCCTTTTCCCGCGCCAGGGCAATCCTGTAGGCGCCGATATCCTTATAAATATCGATCAGCCTGGTTTCCGCATCGTTGCCCCCGACCGACGTGATGACGTTGGCTGAGCGTCCGGCACCCGGCGCCATCGAACCAGCGGCAGAACTGTTTGACGCACAGAACGGCAAGCTAAGCAGAAGCGCTAG